>NZ_JCBATA010000039.1:0-72466 GCF_059816245.1 Frankia sp. RB5 | reverse complement strand
GGACAGGTCAGCCACAAACCCAGATCATCCACGCCCCACAGCCACGATCAAGCAACAACCACAACGTGTCACCCCAACACAAACGCCCAGCTCAGCGGACCGCTGTCACTCACCCGTGAATGGACACGTCACGCGGAGGGTGTGGCCTCTCACTCTGGGAAGGGAGTTCCTTCTCAAGGGGGCGTCACGGGCACCAGGGACGAGACGCGATCCCGCTACGAGGAATCGCATTCTCGTGCGGGTGGTGGTTGCTCATCAGTGCGTCACCGGGACCAGCCCTGCGCAGCCGACCAGGTCAGGAATCGTTCTGCCTCCAACGCGCGACGAGCGGACGCACCCATTCAGGGAGAGTGGGATCAGTTCCCTGTTCGGAGTAGCTTGTCCGACCCTCGATAGTTCCTAGCCAGACGATGCCCCACGCGTCAGGGTTCCATCGGTCGGCCGACAATCCTGCCGGCTCTTCTACAAAGTGGTAAACTATCTCTCTGGCGAGCTCCAGAGGCGACTCGAGCCGCTCTCTTTCCTCACCAATTCCAGCATTCCTGGTGACTTCCCAGCGGACCCCAAAGAGCCGCCTCTGAGGCCAGCGCGTCCACGAATGGAACAGGATACAGACGGCCGGACTTTTCCCCACCCAGTCAATCCAGGTTGCAATCGAATTTCTTTTCGAGTCCGGCCGATTTAATTCACTTCGAACCATCTCGAGGCATTTCTTTGCGCGATCGAAGCCGCTTTGATCAATCAATCTTACCAACTTTCGCGGGAGTGTCGCCCTCTACTCTAAGATGCCAGCGCGAAGAGAAAGATTTGCAGCGTTCGCCGGAGTGCCACCGCAAGGCCAACCAGAATCTGTCGTAGCCGGTGAATGACCCACCTGGTGGAGGAGCGTAACCCTACACCAGGTGGGTCACTGCTTCACCACTACATGCTAATGCTCATGATAGGCCGTGATGATACCAATGGGATAGGTGGCACCACCCTTGGAGTCATGGCCTGGATCAATCACCACTCGCGACCACCATGTAGTGCTCTTTCCGCACCAACACCTACTCCTGAACTTCTTCCGCATCACAATCCTACCGTTATCCTGCATGTAGACCTGGTCGGGCGCAAGAAGAGTCTGCTGCAACTGCGCAAAGGTGAGCTCACCCTTGTGCTTGCCCTCGATATGATACCAGCCCCAACCGCTATCCGTGATGTAATTGTGGGATCCGTACCTCAAGACCGTCGAGAGAAAATTGCATACCGGCATGCAATTAACTCTAAATTTGTTCCGAATCTGATACGAATGCTTGTTCCGAACCCAGGGTGAGCTTCCGTCTAGGTCGAACACATTGTAGGGGTCCTGGTGGGCGTAGTCGTATGGGTTGTCGGAGCCGCCGAGGACGGGGTCGGTCTGGAGGAAGCGGCCGGTGTTCGGGTTGTAGAGGCGGGCTCCCATGAGCAGGAGGCCGGAGAGGGTGTCGTGGGAGCGTTGCTGGCTGCCGAGCCAGCCGTAGCGGGGGTAAGCGGAGGCGGGGGTGTAGGGCTTGCCGAATTCGTTGGATTCCTGGAAGGAGCTGGTGGAGCTGGCGGTGGTGGTGTCGGGGGCGGTGGCGACGATGTCGCCGTGGATGTTGGTGAGCTGGATGGTGACGGCGCCGGTGTTGTCCTGGATGGCGGCGAGGCCGGTGCCGATGCCGTGCACGTTGCGGGTCCAGGTGGTGGAGCTGTCGGCGATCCAGGCGGGGCTGTCGTCGGTGTCGTCGGTGTAGTGGTTGGTTGATGTCGTGCTGCCCTGTGTCCAGGAGCGGACACGGCGGGCCGGGTCGAGGGCGTAGGTGCGGGTGGTCGAGCCCTGGTTCTCCGAGGCGACCATGTCGTCGGCGGCGTAACCGACGGTCAGCGTCGTGCCGCCGGCGTCAGCTGCGGGCACGGTGGTGGTGCGGCCGAACTTGTCGTAGACGTAGCCGGTGTCGGTCTGCCGATCGGCCTGGTCGTAGCTGTGGGTGAGGGTGTAGGTGGGGGTGGTGGAGGTGCTGCAGGCCGCGCCGGGGGCGTTGGTGCCGGCGTCGGGGTAGGAGGTCTCGCCGGTGCGGTTGGAGTCGAGGTCGTAGGTGTAGCGCCGCGACGTGCAGGTCTGGGCGCCGCTGGTGGCGCGGACGTCGCGGGCGAGGGTGAGCCGGCCGGAGGTGTCGTAGAGGTACTCGATGCCCTGGTTGGGGGTGCCGACGATGCGGCCCTGGCCGTTGATGTTGTCGATCTCGCTGTAGCCGAGCCAGGTCGTGCCGGACTTGGCGTAGGTCAGCGCGGTGGGGCTCGCGGTGTTGTCGTACTGGCGGGTCCCGACCAGGCCGTTCGGGTAGGTCTCGGTGGCGAGCTTGCCGTCACCGTTGTAGGTGGCGCTGAACGTGGACGGCGCCGAGCCCGCGCCGACGTTCAGGCTGGTGACGACGCCGCGGTGTTCGTTGGTGCCGTCGTAGGTGTAGGTGTAGACGCCCTTGCCGTCGTTGACGGTCGACGTCTGGCCGTCGATGTCGTAGCCGGTGGTCGTGGTGTTGCCGTCGGCGTCGGTCTGGGAGCTGACCTGGGCCCAGGTGTCGTAGCCGATGGTCAGGGTGATCCCACCGGCGGTGGTCGTCGTCGGCAGGCCATTGTCCGGGCTGTAGCCGAAGGTCGCGGTCGGCACGGTGGCGCCGCCGTCGGCCGTGGGGCTCACCGCCACGGCGGCGGAGGTCTTGCGGCCGGCCGCGTCGTAGGCGGTGGTGGTCGTCCTAGTCGTGGAGCTGACGGTCTCGACGGCGGTCAGCGGCTCGTTGAGGTTGTTGTAGGTGTAGGCCGTCGTCGGCAGCGGGTTGCCCGAGCTGGGCTGGGCGGCGGGGGCTTCCTGGCAGGCCAGGCCCGCCCAGGAGGCGTTGACACAGCCACCCGAACCGGTCGGGGTGAAGTAGGAGGTGAGCGTGGTGAACGCGTCGGTGCCGGCGCTGTTCGCCTTGGGCTGGCGGACCTCCACCGGCTGGCCCGCCAGGTTGTAGTAGCTGGTGCGGACGACGTCCGGGTCCGAGCCGCCCATCCAGGTCGTCACGCGCGTCGGCCTGCGCAACGTCCACCCGGACGTCGCCGCGTCGGCGCCGGTCTTCGCCTCGTAGCCGCTGATCACCTTGCGGGTGTCGGTGTCGGCGCTGCCGTCGTAGGCGGACGTCGTCACCGTCGTCGGCAGGTGGTAGACCGCGCCGCCACCCGGTGCGCCCTGGTCGTAGTCGGTGTGGGTGTGCAGCCGCGCCGACGTACGGGTGCCACCGTTGGTCACGTAGCGGTGCTTCGGCCCGTAGGAGTCGACAGGCACGACCCCGTCGGCGGACCAGTTGGTGTCGGTGTCGAGGAGCTGGGCGCGAGTGGCGGAGTCGGTGAGCGCGGCGACGGTCGGGTCGGTGTCCGCGGTCGGCGTCAGGGCCTGGTCGCGGTTCTCGGCGGTCAGCTCGCGGATGACGTTGCCGCGGGCGTCATGCTCGGTTGTCGTGACCTGCCAGGCGCCGGCGCCGTAGGACGCGGCGTTGACCTCGCGGCCGTTGGCGTCCATGTAGGTGAGGTCGGCGTAGGGCCAGTCGGACGCGCCTGGGGGCGAGGATGGCACGTGGCTCGCGGGGAACACAGCCGTCGCGAAGAACGGCAGGTCCTGCTGGCCCCAGGTGCCCACCGCCGTCGGCGACATGTCGACCGGCGCGGAGCCGCCGGTCAGCGGGATGTCGTAGACGATGCTCTGGGTGGCGTTGCCGGCGCCGCCGGGCCGGGCCCGGGTCAGGCTGATCAGCCGGCCGTAGCTGTCGTAGTTGAAGTTCCAGGTCTCCTGGCCCGGTGGGATGTAGCCCTGGACCCGGTTCTCGGCGCTGTACCAGTAGAGCGTCGCCAGATGGCCGCCGCCGGCGGTGTCCAGGCGGGGGTCGTACTCCTCGCGCAGCCGACCGGTCGTGTCGAACTTGTAGCGGGCCACCTCGACCGGGGCGGCCCCGTTGAGAGACATCGAGATCGAGCTGATCCGCCCGGTGTAATCACCCCACGTCGCCGGATCCCCGCCGTCGGCGGTCGCCGTGGTCGACGTCGCATAGGAAATCGTCAGCGCCCGGCAGCCGGCGCCGAGCGTGCCGGTGCAGGTCACGCCGGCCGGGACGGGGGCGAGGATGCGGGTCGTCCGGCCCTGGGCGTCGACGGTGAAGGTGGAGGTGTTGGCGTTGCCGGGCTCCATCACCCGGTCGTCGACCCAGATCGTCGTGCCGCCGACGGTCGCCGTGTTCCAGGTCGTGCGGGTGCCGTCGACCTCGGTGAGGGTGAACTGGGTGGCCGAGTCCTTGGTCAGGGTGGAGCCGTCGGCGGCGGTGTCGGCGACGCCGGCGTAGTGGTACGGGTAGCTGCCGGAGCCGACCCGGGTGTAGACGGCGGGCGCGCCTTCCGCCGAGGTCAGCGTGACGTAGCCGCCGGAGTCGGTGTTGTCGGTGAGCGTGCGGTTCGCCGAGCCCGACGCCGGGCCGGGGATGTTCGACGTCCAGCCCGGGCCGAACACGCCCGCCGGGGTCGACACCGCACCCGGTGGCGTCAGCGTGGTCAGCGTCCGGCCGACGGACAGGGTGCCGATGTACGTGGGCATGGAGACGTCGGTCGCGGGCACCGAGAAGTCACCGGTCAGCGGGGCCAGTGTGCCGGGGCCGACCTTCGTGGTGGCGTTCGTGTCGCTGAAGGCGTTGATCGTGTATTGGAAGGTCGTCGCCGCGGTGCAGGTGATGGTGCCGCCGGAGGTGGCGAAACACGCCTGGACCTGGACCGGGCCGTCGTTGCCGCCGAAGGTCGTCGGCAGGCTCCAGACCTGGTTGTCGAACAGCCCGGAGCTGTTGCGGGACACCGGCCAGGTCGGGTGCGAGGTCGTTCCCTGGATGGTCACCGCGCCTGTCGGCACGTCCAGCCAGGGCAGGCTGGGGTCGGTGCCCTTGCGGTAGTGGTAGGCGACCGAGACCTGGCTGCTCGGCGCCTCACCACGAAGGGTGACGAATCGCTGGGCGCGCGACTGCGGTTCGGGCGAGGCGAGCGCGCCGGTGCCGACGCCGAACTTGTACGTGACGACCGGCGAGAGGTTGCCGGCCTTGTCCACCGTGCGGAGGTAGAAGGTGTGCAGGCCGGCGGTCGGGGTGAGCGTCGCGCTCGCGGTCCCGGTCGTCGACGTGGACGGGGACGGTTCGTCGAGGCCGTAGAGGAAGCTCGCCGTGTCCCCACCGGGCGATGTCCACGACACCGTGCCGGACGTCGTGCCCGACCAGCCACCGGACGGCCAGGCCGTCGAGGTCAGCGCAGTGGGTGCGGACGGCGCCGTGGTGTCGATGGTGAACGGGATCCACGACGACCAGGCCGTCGAGTAGTCCGTGCCGTCGAAGGCCCGGGACCGCCACTCGTAGCTGGTGCCGTTCGTGAGCAGCCCGGCCGGGACCGTCCAGGAGCCCTGGGTGTTCTGGACGATGAAGTCGGTGGAACCCCCGGTGATCTTGGTGGTGCCGGCGGAATCCCAGACCTCGAAGTCCATCCGGACGGTGCCGCCGTCGTCGTCCGTGGTGTAGCCGCTGAGCGTCGGAGACGTCGCGTTCGTGATCACCGTCGGCGGGGTGCCGCCGCACTGGGCCGAGCAGGGGCTGGTGAAGCGGCCGGCGATCGTCGTCGGGTACGAGTTGTAGGTGGTGGAGATGTGGGGGGCGAGGGGCGTGTCGCCGGAGTAGAAGTACTTGAACTGGTTGGCGTCCGTCTCGCTCGGGGCGCGGATGGTCAGCGTCTCCGGCGCGGGGAAGCCGTTGTGCGCCCAGGCGTCGACGAGACCGGTGATGTCGATGTTCGTGCCACCCGAGCCGGTGCACGAGCCGCCGTTGTTGAAGGTGGCGGTGCCCCAGGTGATCCCGTCGCTGCTCGGCTGGGTATTCCAGGTGGTGCCGGCACCCATGCCGCCCGCGCCCTGGACGATCGTCGGCTCGACGGTGCAGGTCGCCGAGCCCTCCTGCCACAGGTTCAGCACGGCCGAGGTGACGTGCCGGCCCTTGATCGCCGAGTCGTCGAAGCTGAGGAACGACCGGTTGACCGCCGCGCCGAGGTAGTTCCCGACCCGGAGCTGGTCGCTCGTGTCGTAGTTCGTCGTCGGGTTGGCGTTGTTGACGTCGGTGTCGAGGTTGTCGGCGAGGGTCGCGGCTGGGTCGATCGTCACCGGGTACCGGCGGGCCGGGTCGGTCAGCCAGCCCTTGTCCGGCTTCAGCGCCAGAGTCGGCGCCGCGGAGGTGCCCTCCAGGGCTGCGTCGACGCCGTGGGTGTGATCGGGCAGCTTGGCCTTCGGGTCGACGTGGGAATCCCACATCAACGGAGCCGGCGAACGCGCCGTCACCTTCCCGCCGGCAGACAGGCGCAGCTCGCCCGACGCCTCGCGGGCCGCGGTGAGGCCCTTGAGGCGCATCGGCAGACGCAGCGCCGCCTGCGCGGCGGCCGGGGTGCGGGCCACGATCCGCACGTCGTAACCGGTCGCGACGACCTTCACGACCAGGTCCGTGTCGGCTGACACATCGTGGTAGGTCGCCGTGTCGCCCTTGAGCTCGGGGGCCGGCAGAGCGGTCGGCCAGCCGAAGGCGACCTCGCGGGTGCCGTCGACCAGGGTCGCCACGTCCCCGGCCGACTTCCCACCCGCGGACAGCACGATGCCCGCCTTGGCCACCTTGGGCGTGACCTTGCCATCGGCGAGGACCAGGGTCGGATCGACGTCCGCCCAGCCGTCCCCGCGGCGCACCCGCCGGATCCCGGAGTAGGAGTCGACGGTGATCGTCCCGTCCGGGTTGACGAACGTCGACGTCGATTCGGAACGGGCGTCCGTCACCTCGATCCGCCGCTTCTCCGCGTGCGCCGCGAGCTGCGCGGAGACCAGATCAGGACGCTCGGCCGGCCCGGTGGCGGCCGGGGGGTCCTGGCCGCCGGCGCCCGCCGGAGCGGCCTGGGCCGGACTTCGCCCGGCCGGGACGAACTGGACGATTGTCACGGCCAGCGCCGCAACCAGCAGGAGCGTGAGTAGACGGGTGAATGACCAGCCAGAACGCACGGGAGAAGCCCGCATCACACCAACTCCGATCCACCGGAAACGAAGGGTTCCGCACGCGGTAATGGGCGCGGCCGCCGAGGGGAACGGCAGACCGCGCCGAGCACCGAAAATGACAGCGGTGTGGATCGCGGTACAGCGTCGATGCCAGCAATTGCTTTGCTGTAGAGCTGCGCAGCGTGACGGGACACCGATCCAGATCCCCCGCGACGACTACTCTCCGCAGGAAGACCGGCAGTCTGACCGGCACATCGAAGCGGTGCGTGAAGAAACCCGCGCAGATGTACAGCACACCTGTAACTAACAGTACCGATTGTGATCTGGGACACTCAGTGGGGTGTTACCGTGACGCAACATGGCGGCCCCTGGGCGTTGATTTCTTCACCATCAGCCCAACGTCGGACACGTATAGCGACGCCAAATCGATCACGTCCTGTAGGAAGCCCGTCATTGATCGTTATGGGCAGTAGGGAACTTCTTTGTCGAATGGGATGACAGGCCGCTCTCGGTCATGCCACAGTGCTTCCCCGGGACACCATCTGGATCGCACGGCGATGTGCGGTCGTCTCGGCCACCGCTTCTGTGACGACCGTCGTCGATGAATGGCCTGGTCATTCATCGGGCGGCGTTCTTCGCGCGCCCACTTCGGCGCCGCGCGAACGGCAGTCCGTATCCACGCGAGGGTATTGAGGGAGGCATTCGGCATGAGCCGGCATCGGCGAGCCCCCACTCGTCGCGCACGCCACCGTGCGGATCCGGACCCCGGGGGTCGTCATCGCCCCGTGGTCCGGGCACCGCGCTCCACCGGCGTCCTCGCCGCCCTACCGATGATCGGCCTGCTCGCGGTCCTGTGCCTGACGCCCGGCGCCGTGGCCCACACGGCGACCACGACCGCGACGGCGGCCGGGGTGTCAGAGACGGGCACTCCCCCGGGGACGCAGGCACATCCGCCCACGCGCGACTACGACCTCGACCTGCCCCCGCTGCAGCCCGCCGTCCAGCCGACGCCGCCCGAGACGCCGGCAGGCACACCCACCCCGGCGGCGTCGCCGGCCAGCCCCTCCCCCTCGACGGGGTCACCGACGGTGGTGCTGCGCGCGGCGGACCGGCGGATCCCCGACCGGATGCTGACCGCGTACCACCGCGCCCAGGCCCGCCTCGCCGCCGAGCGGCCCGCCTGCCACCTGCGCTGGGAGCTGCTCGCCGGCATCGGCCGGGTCGAGTCCGGCCACGCCCACGGCCGGGCCGTCACCGCCGACGGCACGCTGACCAGCCGGATCCTGGGACCCGTCCTCGACGGCCGCGACGGTCGCGCCCTGATCCGCGACACCGACGACGGGCGGCTCGACACCGACACCCAGCTCGACCGGGCCGTCGGACCCATGCAGTTCATCCCCACCACCTGGGCCGCGCTCGGCCGCGACGGCTCCGGCGACGGCCGCGCCGACCCGAACAACGTCGACGACGCCGCCCTCACCGCCGCCACCTACCTCTGCCTCGGCGGCCGGGACCTCACCGTCACCGCGGACCTGCACGCCGCGATCTACAGCTACAACCCGTCCGCGAGCTACCTGCGCGCGGTCCTCGCCTGGACGGCCGGCTACACCGTCACCGGCGTCGTTCCCGGCCCCATGACGATCACCGCCGCGACCCGGCCGCCGGCCGGACCGCCCGCCCGCGCCACGCCGTCCCCCACCGGCCCTGCGCCGGCTGGCGCCAACGGAGACCGCACTCCGGAAGACGACGTCGCACCGACCGAGACGTCATCCGGTTCCCCGGCACCGCCCGGCACCCCTGCGCCGCCCAGTCCGAACCGGTCGCCGGACCGTCCGCACCAGACCGGGCGCGGCGAGTCCCCCGCCTCGCCGACGACGACGCCCCGCTCCCCGGTCGCCAGCCCGACGCGGCCCGAGCCCGCGGCCATGCCCGCCTCGCCCAGCGGCCCCCTCCTTGTCATCTCCATGACGCCCGCCGACGGCACCGGATCCCCGCGTGCCCCGACCCCCACCCCAACTCCTGCCCCCTGACCGGGCGAACTCGCCCCGCTCAGGCAGGATGAACCGGAATCGAGACAGACACCATGGGACGCTCCACCCCCTACTCCCCCGCCTTCCGCGCGCGGGCCGTCGCCGAGGTCCGCCTCGCCCGCCCGCGGCACGCCTCGGAGTGGGCCACCATCCAGGCCGGCGCCGCCGCCCACACCATCAGCGCGGAGACGCTGCGCACCTGGATCCGTCAGGCCGAGGCCATCCCCGCCGATCACGCTCGCGCCGAACTCCGCCGCCACCAGGCCGAGATCCGCCGCCTCGCCTACGAGAACGGCCAGCTCAGACTCGCCCTCGACGTGCTCCGCACCGCCACCACACCGCCGGCCCGCACCCGGCCAGGCTCCCAGGTCCCCGGCAGGCCTCGCCGTCGAGAACAGGCGGCTGGCTAGGCCAGGCGGGTGACGGAGACGGAGACGCCCAGCGAGGTGGAGGCGCCGCCGGAGAAGACGCCGCGCACCGGGGGGACGTCGTTGTAGTCGCGGCTGCGGGCGACGACGACGTGCTGCTCGCCGGCGGGGACGTCGTTGGTCGGGTCGAAGCCCCACCACTCGCCGAGCCAGCCCTCCACCCAGGCGTGTGACTGCCCGGCGACCGTCTCGCCGACCTCCGCCGACGCCGACGGGTGCTGGTAGCCCGACACGTAGCGGGCCGGCATCCCGGCGGCGCGCATCAGCACCAGCGCGAGGTGCGCGAAGTCCTGGCAGACGCCCTCGCCCTTCTGCCACGCCTCGACGGCGGAGGTGTGCACGCCGGTGGTGCCGGGCCGGTAGGTCAGCCGCTCGCGCACCCACGCCCCGACGGCGGGGACGAACTCGCGCGGGTCGTGGGTGGCGGCCAGCTCACGGGCGGCGTCGACCAGCTCCGCGTGCTCGGGAGTGGACGCGGACGGTCGCAGGTACTCGACGAACTCGTCGGCGATCCGGTCCTCGGCCAGCGCCGACCAGGTCGGGACGTCGCGCGGGCGCTCCGGCGCCGAGGCGGTCTGCACGATCGAGCGGCCGGTGACGACGAGCTCGGTGTGCGGGGTGTGCAGGTCGAACGCGGTGACCTGCGTCCCCCAGTAGTCCCAGTACCGGTAGGTCTGCGCGGCGGGTTCGGTGCGGACGGTCGCCTCCAGGGTGAGCTGGGCGGCGGCGGTCTGCGGGATGATCCTGACCTCGTTGTACGAGGACAGCACGGGGCTCGCGTACCAGTGGCCGGTCGAGTGCTCGATGCGGATCTGCCAGCTCACCGGGTTCCCCCTGAGGTGGATCGGGTGGGACGCGTCGGCCCGGCGGACCAGATCGGGCTCGGACGGGCGGGGCCTGCGGGGCGTGTCAGCCTCGACGGTCGGCTCACGCCGGCACCTCCATCGCCCACGAGCGGGGCGCTTCGCGGGCGAAGTAGCGGGCGGTCACCTCGGCGCTGACGGTCGAGCAGGTGGTCTGCAGGGAGGCCAGCAGGTCGGGCATGTCGGCGACGAGGTCGTCGACGCTGTGGAACTCGAGTTCGGTGCGGGCCCGGCCGACCAGGCGGCGGGCCGTGTCGTCGACGGTGGAGCGGGGCGAGCCGCGTCCGCGCCCGCCGTCGAGCTCGGCGAGGATCTGCTCGGCGAGCACCAGCGACCAGTACACCGAGCGCGGGAACAGTCGGTCGAGCAGCAGGAACTCGGCGACCCGGGCGGCGTCCACCGCGCGGCGGTAGGTGCGCAGGTAGGCCTCGTGCGCGCCGCAGGAACGCAGCAGGCTGATCCAGCTCTGCGAGTGCGGATGCTCGCTGATGCTCGACGACAGCAGCCGCGAGGTCATGTCGACCCGCTCGAGGGACCGGCCGAGCACCAGGAACCGCCAGCCGTCGTCGCGGGCCAGGGTGGCGTCGACGAGGCCGGCGAGCATCGCGGTGCGCTCGCGGACGTAGCGGAAGAACACGTGCGGCCCGAGCCGGCGGGCCAGTTCCTCGGTATGCGGAAGGTCGTTCCAGCTGGCGTTGAGGCACTCCCAGACGTCGCTGGAGACGACGACGCGGGCGCCGCGGGCGTTCTCCCGGGCCGCCGAGAGCGCGCCGGTGATGCTGAACGGCCGCACCGGGTCGAAGGCGAGGATCTCCATCACGCGGCGCGAGTCGACCGGCTGGTCGAAGCCCGCCGGCTGGCCCATCGCGGCGAGCAGCTCCCGCCCCGCCGAGCCCTCCTCCAGCCACGGGTCCTCCAACACCCGGTGCACGTGGACGTCGAGGATGCGCGCCGTCGACTCGGCCCGTTCCACGTAGCGGCCGATCCAGAACAGCGACTCCGCGATCCGGCTCAGCACCGCGCTCCCCCCTCGCCCGCCGCCACGCCCGCCGGTTGGCCGACGCCTCGCGGCCCGGCCGAGTCACGGTGCTGGTTCTGTTGCTGCTGCTGTTGCTGGTCGGAGGAGTCCGGCGGGCCGAGGTCCGGGCCGCTGGCCGGGCGGGCGACGGCCGCGCCGGGCGGGCGGCCCAGGTGCGGCGCGAGCTCGCGTCCGCCGTGCTCGGGGGCGAGGACCCAGGTGTCCTTGGAGCCGCCGCCCTGGCTGGAGTTCACCACCAGGCTGCCGCGCGGCAGCGCCACCCGGGTCAGCCCGCCGGGCAGCACCCACACCCGGTTGCCGTCGTTGACGGCGAACGGCCGCAGGTCGACGTGGCGGGGACCGAGCCGGTCGTCGGCGAGCGTCGGCGACGTCGACAGCCGCACCACCCGCTGCGCGATCCAGCCCCGCGGGTCCTCGCACACCCGGACCCGCAGCTCGGCGAGCTCGGCGTCACTGGCCTGCGGGCCGATGACGATGCCCTTGCCGCCCGAGCCGTCCACCGGCTTGACGACGAGTTCGTCCAGGCGGTCGAGGACGTACTCGCGCTGGTCGGCGTCCTCCAGCCGGTAGGTGTCGACGTTGGGCAGGATCGGTTCCTCGCCCAGGTAGTACCGGATGAGGTCGGGGACGTAGGTGTACATCAGCTTGTCGTCGGCGACACCGTTGCCGAGCGCGTTGGCGATCGTCACGTTGCCGGCGCGGGCGGCGTTGACCAGGCCCGCGCCGCCGACCGTCGACTCGGGGCGGAAGTGCACCGGGTCCAGCCAGTCGTCGTCGACGCGGCGGTAGACGACGTGCACCGGCTGCTCGCCCTCGGTGGTTCGCATCGTCACCTTGTTGTCGCGGACGCTGAGGTCACGGCCCTCGACGAGCTCGACGCCCATCTGCCGGGCGAGCAGGGCGTGCTCGAAGTAGGCGGCGTTGTAGACGCCCGGCGTGAGCACGACGACGGTCGGGTCGGCGACCTCGGGTGGCGCGGCGGCGCGCAGCGCGTGCAGCAGGTGGGTGGCGTAGTCGGCGACCGGGCGGACCCGGTGGGTGGCGAACAGCTCGGGAAACACCCGGGTCATCGCCCGCCGGTTCTCGATCACGTAGCTGACGCCGGACGGCACCCGGACGTTGTCCTCCAGCACCCGGAAGCCGCCGCGCTCGTCGCGGATCAGGTCGATGCCCGACACGTGCGCCCGCACGCCGTTCGGCGGGTCGATACCGTGCGCCGCCCGGTGGAAGTGCGCACTGGTCAGCACGAGGCGCCGCGGCACGATCCCGTCGGCGAGCACCTCCGCCGGGCCGTAGACGTCGGCCAGGAACGCCTCCAGCGCGTGGACACGCTGGGTCACCCCGCGCTCGATGACGCGCCACTCGTCGTCGGCGAGCAGGCGCGGCACCAGGTCCAGCGGGAACGGCCGCTCCTCGCCGAACAGGTTGAACGTGATGCCGGCGTCCCGGAACGCCCGGTCCAACGCCACCTTGCGCGCCGCGAGGTCGGCGCTGCCCATCGGCTGCAACGCGTCGTACAGGGCGGAGTAGACCTCCCGGGGCCGGTTCGACGCCTCGAAGACCTCGTCCCAGGCCGCCGTGGCCGCCGCTTCCGCCGGATAACCCTCGAACAGGTCCGCCACGCGGCAGAGCGTAAAGTGCGCGTGTTACCTGCGCGTGTCGTCGCCGTGGTGGCCCTGGATTGCGGGTGCCGTGATCACGGATCCGGCACGCGCGGTGGACGTCGCCGCCACGGGCGCCACACGTGGATGCGGGGCGTCGTGGGCACAACCGTCCGGCGTAGGCCGGGGATGCGAGACGATGGTCGCTCCATCCTGCGCCCATCCCATCCACCACCCCATCCCGCCCGCCGCGCGCACCGAAGCGCGCGGGGCCGAGCGAAAGGCCGCACGATGTCGACACTGCTGGTGACCGGAGCCGCCGGGTTCATCGGGTCGAACTTCGTCCGCTACTGGCGCGAGCGGCACCCCGCCGACACCGTCGTCGCCCTCGACGCGTTGACGTACGCGGGCTGCCGGGAGAACCTCGACGACGTCGCCGAGCGGATCACGTTCGTCCACGGCGACATCCGCGACCGCGAGCTCATCGAGTCGACGCTGCGTGAGCACTCCGTCGACGTGATCGTCAACTTCGCCGCCGAGTCCCACAACAGCCTGGCGATCATCCGACCCGGTGACTTCTTCTCGACGAACGTGATGGGCACCCAGACGCTGCTGGAGGCCGCCCGCACCGTCGGCGTCGCCCGCTTCCACCAGATCTCCACCTGCGAGGTCTACGGCGACATGGACCTCAACGACCCCGGCGCGTTCACCGAGGACGCCCCCTACCTGCCGCGCACCCCGTACAACGCGGCGAAGGCCGGCGGCGACCACGCCGTGCGCGCCTACTGCCTGACCTACGACCTCCCGGTCACGATCACGAACTGCTCGAACAACTACGGGCCGTACCAGTTCCCGGAGAAGGTCATCCCGCTGTTCGTCACCCGCGCACTGCAGGGCGAGCAGCTTCCCCTGTACGCGTCGACGACGAACCGCCGCGAGTGGCTGCACGTCATGGACCACTGCCGGGCGATCGACGCCGTCCTCGACCGCGGCCGGGTCGGCGAGACGTACCACGTCGGCTCCGGCGTCGAGGCCGACATCGAGACGATCGCCGACACCGTCCTCGCCGAACTCGGCCTGCCCGCGTCGCTGAAGACGATCGTGCCGGACCGCCCGTCGCACG
The DNA here is from genome assembly GCF_059816245.1 of Frankia sp. RB5. Taxonomy (NCBI): domain Bacteria; kingdom Bacillati; phylum Actinomycetota; class Actinomycetes; order Frankiales; family Frankiaceae; genus Frankia; species Frankia sp. RB5. Next base: position 58,301 of record NZ_JCBATA010000039.1, on the reverse strand, counting down.
ACCGCCGCTACCTGCTGGACTCCACCAAGCTGCGCACCGAGCTCGGCTGGTCCCCGCTGATCGACTTCGCCGAGGGGATGCGGTCCACCATCGCCTGGTACAAGGAGAACGAGGCCTGGTGGCGCCCCCTGCTCGGCCGCTCCCCCGTCACCGAGACCGCCTGGAAGAGCTGACCCCACCCTCCGGCGACAACTCGAGACGCGAGTTATCCGCCGGTGACGGAGGCGTAGAGGGCGGCGGTGCGCTCGGCGACGGCGGCCCAGCCGAACTCGGTGACGGCGCGGGACCGGCCGGCGCTGCCCATCTCGGCGGCGCGGGCCGGGTCGGCGAGGACGGCGTTGACGGCGTCGGCGAGGGAGCGCGGGTCGTCCGGGGGGACGAGAAGGCCGGTGGTGCCATCGTCGACGACCTCGGGGATGCCGCCGACGCGGGAGGCGACGACGGCGGTGCCGCAGGCCATCGCCTCCAGGTTGACGATGCCCAGCGGCTCGTAGACGGACGGGCAGGCGAACACGGTGGCGTGGCTGAGCAGCTGGATGACCTCGGGCTTGGGCAGCATCCCCTGCAGCCACACGACCCCGTCACGCTCGGCGCGCAGGCCGTCGACCAGCGCGGTCGTCTCCGCCTCCAGCTCCGGCGTATCCGGCGCGCCGGCGCACAGGACGAGCTGCGCGCGGCGGTCGAGGGCCGAGGCGGCGCGCAGCAGCACCGGCAGGCCCTTCTGCCGGGTGATCCGCCCGACGAAGATGACCGTTGGGCGCTCGGGCTCGATGCCGTACCGTTCGAGCACGTCGGTGGCCGGGTCGGGCTGGTACTCGTCGGTGTCGATGCCGTTGCGGATGACGTGCACCCGGGCCGGGTCGACGGCCGGGTAGGCGTCGAGGATGTCGGTGCGCATCCCGGCGCTGACCGCGACGACGGCCGCCGCCGACTCGATCGCCACCCGCTCGGCCCACGACGACAGCCGGTAGCCGCCGCCGAGCTGCTCGGCCTTCCACGGCCGGTGCGGCTCCAGCGAGTGCGAGGTCATCACGTGCGGGACCCCACCGAGCAGGGCAGCCAGATGCCCGGCGAGGTTCGCATACCAGGTATGGGAGTGAATGACGTCGGCGCCGGTGGCGGCCGCGGCCATCGACAGGTCCATCGACAGGGTGCGCAGCGCGTCGTTCGCGCCGTCGAGCGCCGCCCACGGCCGGTGCGCGCTCACCCCCGCCTTGCCGCTGCCCGGATCACCGACGGCTTCCACGACCATCCGATCGTCGGGCGCCGCCTTGTCGCCCTCCCGGTGCACGGTGAGGTCCACGCTCCGGGCGAGCTCGCGGGCCAGGTACTCGACGTGCACCCCCGCGCCGCCGTAGACGTCCGGGGGGAACTCGCGGGTGAGCATCGCGACGCGCATGGCCGGTCTTCTTCGCTCTCTGTCGGATCGACGGCAGGGACTGGCAGGGACGGGCGCGTTCCGCGGAACGCGGCGAAGCCATACCGCGAACGGTGAACGGCGCCGCTCAGTCGATCACGGTGGCGCCCTTGCCGACGACGGTGATGCCCTGGGGGCTGACGGTGTAGCCGCGGGCCCGGTCGCGGTCCTTGTCGACGCCGACCCGCGCGCCCGGCGGGACGTGCACGTTCTTGTCGAGGATGGCGTCGCGGACGACAGCCCCGCGGCCGACGACGGCGTTGTCGAGCAGGACCGCCCGGTCCACGTCCGACCAGGAATGCACCCGCACCCCCGGCGAGAGCACCGCCGAGCGCACAGTACCCCCAGAGATGATCACGCCGTTGCTGACGATGCTGTTCACCGCGCTGCCGGTGCGGCTCGGGTCGTCGTGGACGAACTTCGCCGGCGGCAGCGACGGCACACTCGTGAAGATCGGCCACTCGCGGTTGTACAGGTTGAACACCGGGTCGAGCGCGCACAGGTCCATCTGCGCCTCGAAGTAGGAGTCGAGGGTGCCGACGTCGCGCCAGTACCCGCGATCACGGACGGTCGTGCCGGGCACGTCGTTGGCGGCGAAGTCGTAGACGGCGGCGGCCCGCTGCGACACCAGCATCGGGATGATGTCGCCGCCCATGTCGTGGCCGCTGTCCTCGTCGGCGGCGTCCTTGCGCAGCGCCTCGATGAGCACGTCCGTCGAGAACACGTAGTTGCCCATGGACGCGAACGTCTCATCCGGGCTGTCGGGCAGGCCGGGCGGATCGGCGGGTTTCTCCAGGAACGCCTCGATGCTCCGCCCGTCCCGGGCCGTCTGGATCACCCCGAAGGCGCTCGCGTCGGCCCGCGGCACCCGCAGCCCGGCGACCGTCACCCCGGCACCGGAGTCGAGGTGCTGGGCGACCATCTGCCTGGGATCCATCCGGTAGACGTGGTCGGCGCCGAAGACGACGACGATGTCCGGGTCCTCGTCGTACACCAGGTTCAGCGACTGGAGGATGGCGTCGGCGCTGCCGTCGTACCAGCGCGGGCCGAGGCGCTGCTGCGCCGGCACCGGGGTGACGTAGTTGCCCAGCAGGTTGCTCATCCGCCAGGTGGTGGTGATGTGCCGGTCGAGACTGTGGCTCTTGTACTGGGTGAGCACGGCGATGCGCAGATAGCCGGCGTTGACCAGGTTGGACAGCACGAAGTCGATCAGCCGGTACAGACCGCCGAAGGGAACGGCGGGCTTGGCCCGGTCGGCCGTCAGCGGCGCCAGCCGCTTGCCGGCCCCACCGGCCAGCACCAGGCCGAGGACCCGCGGACTCGGCACAGGGAGGCTCCCGTCTCACGGCGCGATGAGGGGTGACGACCCGCGGCATCTACCCCCGACACCGCCGGGAAACCGTCCCACCCGGGCCAGGTTCCGCGGGAGTGGGCGAACCGCCGCCGATCGCCACTTGCGACCCTACAAGCCCCCAGCGCCAGCATCATCGGGGGTGTCGCCGCCGCCCCCGGCCAGGCTAGGCCGAGTGGTGGAGCACCGCCGCGTCAAGTGGTCGCGGCGCATGAATGCCCGCGAGGCCGACGTCGACGATGAGGACGAGTTCGGCCCGCATACCGTCGGGGTCGCGGAACCACAGGCTGTGGAACGCGCCGAGGTCCTCGACGACGCCGTCGCTCGCCTCGCGCGCGACCAGCCGTTCACGCAGCGTCGCGAACGCGGTGGGGGACGCCGCGGTGAGAGCCAGATGGTCGAGATGCCCGCGGTCGAACATCGCGGCCGCGCCGGTGCCGTGCGGGTTCCCGGTGACCTGCGCCGGGTGCAACCAGGAGTCCGGCCCGGTCCGCAGGATCGCATGGCGAAACGCCGGACCATCCGGGCCGGCCACCGTCTCCCGGAACACGGGCGTCAACCCGAACACGTCGGTATAGAACGCTATGAAACGGTCGAGATCGTCGGTCAGTACCGCGAGGTGGTTGACCCCCCGGACCAGGTCGCGCGAGGCGGCGGGCCCGACCCTGGCCCCCCGCATCAGCACCTCGACGGCGAGCGCGGCGACCTCTCCCGCCTCGGCGCCGTCGAGGTCCCAGTAGTCGCGCAGCGACTGCCAGGTGGACGCGGCGGTGAGGGTCTGCACCGCGGCGGCGAGCCGGCGGGCGCTCGTCTCGTCCAGGCCGGGCGCCTCGTGCCGGACGAGATCGAGGGCGGCCTCGCGGCGCCGCTCGTTGTCGGACAGCCGGGCGAGCAGCCCTTCGGGCGCGCGCAGGAGCTCCCGCACGACCGGCGCCACCTCGTCGAAGCCGCCGAACGCCTGGCGCACCGCGGCCGCGGCCGCGGGGAGCCCGGTCGGCCGCGGCCCGACGAGCCCGAGGCGCTGGTTCGCCCACCCGAACACCGCGGTCAGCAGGGCTTCGCGGGTGGGGAAATGCCGGTAGACGGTGCGCTCGGGCACGCCGGCCTCCTTCGCGACCTTCGCGAAGGTGAGATCGTCGCCGGCGTCGAGCAGGCGCGCGGCGCCGTCCGTCACTCGTTCCCGGACCAGCGCCGCCCGTGCGTCCCGGAGGGAATCCGTCGAAGCATTCGTCATGACAGTGAGGCTGCCAAGATGGCAGTGCCACTGTCAATATCGGTCCGGCGACAGCGCGGTCTACCCGTGCGTCGCCGGGTCGGCGGCGGGCAGCCGCAGCAGGCCGCGGGCGGCGACCTCGTCCCGTACCGCCGGCAGGACGTCGCGAGCGAGCGCCTCGACCTCCTCCACCGTGGGCACGGCGAGCAGCAACGCGGTGAACCCCACGGCCACGATGTCGACGAGCTGGCCGATCACCTCGGGGACGGTCCCACCGACCACCCCGGAGCCGGCGGGCAGCCGTTGACCGAGCCGCACGATCACGTTGGTGGCACAGACGATCGACGCCGGGTCCCGCCCCGCCCGGGCGGCGGCGCCTGTCACGACCTCGCGCATCCGGCGGGCGCCGTCGAGCCCGACCCGGCCGATCGAGGGCAGCCAGCCGTCGGCGAGCTCCCCGGTCAACGCGAGTGCCCGCGGTCCGTACGAGCCGAGCCAGATCGGGATCGGGTGCTCCGGCCGCGGATCGATGCGGGCGCCGCGCACGGTGAACTCCTGGCCGTCCAGGGTCGTCGGCTCGCCGGACCACAGGCCGCGCAGGATGGCGATGGCCTCCCGCTGCCCGGCGATCTTCTGCCCGCCGGTCCGTTCCGCCAGGCCGAAGGCGTGGAACTCGGCGTCGTATCCGCCGCCGCCGAGGCCGAGGACGAACCGGCCGCCGGAGAGCCGGTCGAGGGTCTCGGCCGATTTCGCGAGGACGGCCGGTGCCCGGTAGGGCAGGGCCGCGACGTTGGTGGCCAGCTCGATGCGGCGCGTCTGGCCAGCCAGCCAACCCAGGGTGGCCAGCGGCTCCACGGTGGGCGCTTCGCTGTGCAGGTGGTCGCTGAGGCTGAACAGGTCGTACCCGAGCTCGTCGGCGCTCTGCGCGAGATCGAGGGTCTGCGCCGCGCTCAGGCCGCCGACGGCGCCGCCGGCACCGAAGACCAGGCGCGAGCTGGACAGCGCGCTCACCGCGACCCCGCCACGCCACTGCTTTTGATTGCTATCACGTACAGTACGTATCACAAATCTTGGGGCCGCGGCCATCCACCCCGCCGTCGGTACAGTGGGCGGCGGGCGATCGACAGAGGCGGAGATCCAGGGTGGGCGCGATGTTCACGACACCGGTGGCCCTGGTCCGGTTGTCCTACCTGGTCAACTCGATCTACGCGGGCGTGTGCTCCGGGTACGGGGTGTCCGTGCCGCAGGCCCAGCTGATGTGCGTCCTGAAGGACCAGTCGCGCGGCATGGGCGAGATCAGCACGATGCTGCGCCTCGACAAGTCGAGCATCACCGGCCTGGTGGAACGGATCGAGCGGCGCGGCTACCTGGTCCGCGCGATGTCGCCGATCGACCGCCGGGCCATCACCGTCAGCCTCACCGCCGCGGGCAAGGAACTCACCGACGCCTTCTACGCGGACGTCAGCCAGCGCCTGGCCGACCTCGCCGGCCAGCTCCCCGCCGAGGACAGCGACCACCTCACCCGCGCCGCCACCCTCCTCGTCCTGGCCGAGGACGTCCCCGACGTCTTCGGCGCCCTCATTCCCTGACGCGCCGGGCGACGATATCGCCAGCGGCTACCAGGGCCGGCAGGACGATTTCACCAAGGCGATCCTGGCGGCTCTCGCGCACACCGGCACCCGTCCGGTCAGCCCGTACTACGCGGCGGTCAGCGGGACGATCCAGGACGCCGTCTCCAGCGTGCTGAACCAGGCAAGAAAGTCCGCCGACGCCGTCGACTTCCTCGCCGCGAACCTGCCCGACGCCCTCCACGGCGGATAGCCGAACCAACCCAACCCGCCCGCTGCGGCGGAAGGCACACCTGTTCCTCGCCGGGCCACGCTGATGTGACGACACGCGAGCAATCGCCCGCAGCCAGACCTGACGGTCAGGCGCATGATCAGTCCCCTACTCTCCGGCTCGTCGTCACCGCTCTGATACGCCGGGAGGAACAGCGTGCGTCTGCGCCGGATTGTTGTCGCCTTCGCGGTCGGCGGGCTGGCCTTCGCCACGGCCGCGCCGGCGAGCGCCGAATCCCTGCGGCCACCGGTCATCCGGAGCTTTGACGCGTGTTCGGCCGCCGACCTCAACGGCGATCAGCGTCTCGGCCCGGCCAGCCTGCCGCTCTTCGGCCCCGTCGGCTCCGAACTCGGCGGCTATTCCCGCACCGGTGGTCACCCCACCCGGCAGTTCATCGACACCTGGTGGGATCCCGCCGCCAGCTTCTCGCCCTTCCCAGGAATTCCCGGTAACTGGATCTTTCCGCCGAGCGACGGCTACTATCTGCGCACGGACGGCTCGCCCGTCAGATACACGCTCACGCTGCGCCCCGGCCAGCAGATCGACCGTTTCGGCCTGCCGCGCGGCAGCTTCCTCTCCCCCCGCGGCACCGAGTACGCCCAGCGGTCGATCCCCCCGTCGAACCTGGACGACACGACCCGCCCAGCCGGCTGCAACTACCACGCCTACCAGGTGCTCCGGCCGTTCCAGGTGTACACCGGCGCGATTCGCCCCTGGTTCGACCAGCCCGGCAGCGGCCGCCAGTTCCAGGTCGTGTGCGCGCTCGTCCCCGGCTCGACCGCATCGCCCCTCTGCAACCAGCAGACCGGAAACCTCCAGCTCCAGTACCTCCTCGACCAGCACCTCCTCGCCGAGATACCCGTCAACACCTCGAAGATCTGACCGTCGGGTTCCCGCGGCTGGAAGCCCCCCCCCCCAGACCGGCCAGGCGTTCGCATCCCAGGCCGTGGAGCACGCCTTCGCCCTGACGACGGGCCAGCCCTGGCTCGTCAACGCCCTCGCCCACGAGATCGTCGACCGGATGAAGGTCCCCCTACGACGACGATCACCGCCGACCACGTCGACCCGGCCGACGAACGTCTCATCAACGCGCGGGAAACCCACCTGGACTCGCTGCTCGACCGGCTTCGCGACCCCCGCGTCCGGCGGATCATCGAACCGATACTCGCCGGTGCCGAGGTCAGGTTCGATCCGTTCTCCGACGACCTCGCCTACACCACCGACCTCGGTCTGGTCCGGCGGACCGCCTCGACGGTGGAGATCGCCAACCCGATCTACCGCAACATGATCACGCGGGTTCTCGCCGACGGGCTGTTCGACGGCATCACCGGCGCACCGCGACCTCGGTCGTTCGTACTTGCTGACGGCCGCCTGGACCTTCCCGGGCTTCTCGCCCACGTCACCGAGTTCTGGCACCGGACCGAGGACGTCCTCGAGGCCGACGAGCCCTACCGCGAGGTCACCCCACACGTCACGCTGCTCGGATACCTCGACCGCGCCATACGTACTCCCGTCAGATCGCTTCGCGATCCGTCGGGTCCCCCGGGCAGCGGCTTCGTCGACCGCGAATACGGCGTAGGCCGCGGCGCCATGGATCTGCTCATCCGCTGGAGCCATACCGGCCCCGACGGCAGACCCGCCGTCCAGCGGGAGGCCCTGGAGATCAGGACCCACCGCCCAGGCGCCGTCGACCCGACGCAGGCCGGCATCCGCCAGCTCGACGGATACCTGATGCGTCTCGGCCTTCCCGCTGAATACCTCGTCGTCTTCGACCAGCGCCCCGCCGAACGCAAACGCGTCAGCGCCGAGGTGGGCACCCACGTCGCCACCAGCCCCACCGGCCGAGCCATCACCGTGGTGCGGATCTAGGAAAGAGTCCAGTCGACAGGCTGGGCGCCCTGGCGGAGCAGCAGGTCGTTGGCCCGGCTGAACGGGCGGGAGCCGAAGAAGCCCCGGTCCGCCGAACGCGGCGACGGGTGGGCGGACTCGATCGTCGCGGCGCCGTCCAGGAAGGGCCGCAGGCTGCGCGCGTCGGCGCCCCACAGGATGGCCACCAGCGGCTTGCCCCGCGCGGCGAGCGCCCGGATCGCCTGGTCAGTGACCTGCTCCCAGCCCTTGTTCCGGTGTGCGCCGGGCTGGCGCGGCGCCGTCGTCAACGCCCTGTTCAGCAGCAGCACGCCCTGATTGGTCCAAGGCGTCAGGTCGCCGGTGGAGGGCCTCGGCACACCGACGTCCGCGCACAGCTCGGTGAAGATGTTCTGCAGACTGCCCGGCAGCCGGCGCACCTCCGGGGACACCGCGAAGCTGTACCCGATCGCCATCCCCGGCGTCGGATACGGATCCTGCCCGACTATCAGCACCCGCACCTCATCGAACGGCTGCTGAAACGCCCGCAGAACGTTCGGCCCGGCCGGCAGGTAGGTCCGGCCGGCCGCGATCTCGGCCCGTAGGAACTCCCCCATGGCCGTGATCCGCTCCGCCACCGGCTCGAGGGCCTGCGCCCAGCCCGGTTCGACAAGGTCCCGCAGTGTTTGCGCCGCCATGGTTGATCAGCCTACGACCCACCACCGACAACTCCGCAGGACGGTTGGGCCGAGCCGTGAGACAGAGCCGCCGTGCCCGCGACGAGGCGCGTCAGCCGTTGAGGAGGGTGATGGTGCGCCCCGCGGGGCTTGTAGTGGTGGTGAGCCTTGTGCGTGTGTCGATGGCGGAGGCGTCGGCGCGCTGGTCGAACAGAACGAGGGTGCCGGTGTCGAGGCAGAGGCGATCGAGGTAACGGTCAAGCTGCCGCAGGCCAGCAGGCAGGGGATTGGACCGGCCGGTGCGCCAGGTCTTTATCTCGATGGCTTCGCGCTGGACATGCTGTTCCCCGTCGGGGGTGCGGTAAGGCCAGCGCAGGTGCAGGTCGACGCGGCCGGAGCCGACGGCATACTCGCGTTCGATCTGGCCGCCGCCGTTCACCACGCGTTGTAGGTAACCCATCAGGATGAGCTGCGGCGCAGCCTCGCTGTAGTAGCCGGTGCTGGTGAGAAACTTGCCGTTCTCGATCCACCAGTCGGCGAACTCGTCGAGCATTCGGGAAAGGTCGAACGTGCCGTCCGGACGAACGAACGACCGCGGATCAGCGGTGACGCTCTCCTGGATGCTCGAGGAGAGCACCCGCGCGATGACCTCCCGGTAGATCGGATTGGCGGCGCGGACCGGCGCGGTGGGAGCGATGAGGCCGAGGTCACGAACGTAGCTGAGGTCGTCATCGTACGGATCGAGGACGAGCGGATCGCCGGCGAGGAGCGGGCCGATGACGCTGCGAACCCTCGGCTCCGCAAGCCTCGCGGCGAGGGAGTCCAGATGGGTCGCCCGTGTGAGGATGAGCTGTTCCTTCGCCTGGTCCAGATGCGCCACCGTCACGGGTTCCGCCACCGGCACACGGATCTTCTCGACGATCTCGCGAGCGAGGGCGTTGACCAGCCACGGCTGCCCGACCGTGAGCTCGTAGGCGTATTCGAGCGCGTCGGTCGAGAACCGTTGACCGGTACGAGCGGTGTGCTGTCCGTAGAGCTCCGCCACCTCGCCGGCGGTGAAGTCCCCCAACCGGAGGGATTCGACCTTCACGTTGAACGGACTGGCCGTTCCCAGTCGAGATGAATCACCGCCGGAGGCTGTCTTGTACTCGCGGACGTCCCGCAGGCCGCACAGCGCGACCGACCAGGGAAACGGGGCCGGCCGACTGTTGTAGCCGTCACGCAGCTGCCCGAGCACGCTCAGCAGGCTCTGGCCCCGCAGCGCGTCGATCTCATCGAAGAACAGCACCAGCGGGCGTGGACAGGACTGAGCCCAGGCTCGCAGCGCCTCGACGATCCGGGTACCGTCCGGCGTTTCCGGCCAGGGCGGCGGCCCCAGCTCGGCCGGCAGGCAGTCCTGCGCGCTCGCGCGGATCCGGTCCAACAGGATGCGCGACGCCGCACCGTAGTCGTCGCCCGCGACCCGGGCCGCCTCGCACGAGAACATCACCGCCGCATAGCGGCCCTGGGCCGTCAGATCACGCGCGAGCGCCCGCAGCGCGGTCGTCTTGCCAGTCTGGTGGGGGGCATGGACGACGAAGTACGCCTCGAGGTCTACCAACCGGGGGGCCTCCGGCAAGCGGGACAGCGCCGGAACCATGTAGTGATTCGCCGGCAGACACGGACCAGCCGTATTGAACCGACGGACGATCACCCAGCCCTCCCCCGCCCGGCACTCCCCACCTGCTGCGCCCACCACCCTATGCGATCGATGATCAACAACTCCGGCGCCAGGTCGGCCTACGTGGGCACGTCGAGCACGGGCACATCACCCACCTCCCTGGACCACATACTTGAAGGTATCCCTGGGCGGTATACTCGATCCGTGGGCCTCACAACGATCAAGGTGGAGAGCGCGGTGCGCGACCGCTTGGCGGCCGTCGCCCGCGCGCGGGGCACCACCATGGCTGGCCTGCTGGACGCCGAGTCGCGCAGGCTCGAGGCCGAGCAGCACTGGGCTGCCATCGAGGAGTCCTATGCGCGGATCCAGCGGGAGGATCCGGACGGCTGGCGGGAGTACCTCGACGAGCTGGACAGCTGGGATGCCGCCACCGCCGGCACCGATAGTTCGGCGTCGTCGGAATGGCCGGAGTTCAATCGTTGAGAGTCCGGCGCGGCGACGTCTGGTCGGTCGACCTCGATCCGACAGTAGCCAACGAACAGCACGGCATACGTCCCTGCCTGGTGATTTCCAGCGACCGGTTCAACCTCCTACCGATCCGGCAGGCGTTCGTCGTCCCGCTGACAACCCGGGACCGCGGCTTCCCCCACCACATCGCCCTGCAGGATGACGGCGGCCTGAACCGGCCGAGCTGGGCGATGTGCGAGGCAGCCCGTGCCGTCTCCACCCAGCGATTCGGCAGGTATGTCGGCACGGCGTCGGCCGCCTGCGTGGACCGGGTGGCCTGGCAGCTCACATCCTGGCTCGGCGACCAGCCATAAACTCCGCGGATTGCGCCCGGACGAGGTCGCTGGGGTCGCCTGGAGCCGGAAAGGTGGCGCAAGCGGCAACCGACGCGGACCTCGTCGTCACCTTCGCGCCCGCAGGACCCGGGCGGGCCAAGGGTTGTCTATAGGCGGCAGGTCGTGGTGAGCCCGGTTCGACAAGGTCCTGCAGCGACTGCGCCGATACGGTTGATCAGCCTTCGTTGCGTCACCGGCAGCCCCGCCGCGACCCCTCGCCTCCGGGCGTCCACACGGCGCAAGGTCAATAAGCCGGGCCGCACCGGCGGACGAGCTGAGGCCTATGTGGTCTCCGCCCCAGCGCCGTTGAGTGCGATCATGGCGTCATGACCGAAATCGGGGGCGATCACCGGTCCACCACCAGGCGGCAGTTCTTCGTGTCCTACGCGTCAGCCGACCGCGACTGGGCCGAATGGATTGCTTGGAAGCTCGAGGAATCGGGATATCGAGTTCTGATCGAAATGTGGGATCTCGTACCTGGCCGGAACCGAATAAACCTGCTACAGGAAGGCATCCGCGAGGCCGAACACATGCTGATTGTCCTCTCACCCGCGTACCTCAACTCAACGGCCCAGAGTCCGGAATGGCAGGCGATGTGGGCGGGAGATACACGGGGAGTCGACCGGCGGCTGATTCCCGTCCTGATCGAGGATTGCGACGAACGCTCCCTCGGCCTCCTGGCCGGCCGGCAGTGGATTAATCTGCGGGGCCTGTCCGGCACGCACAACGCCGTCGTCGCTGGCCGGCGGCTGCTGGAAGGGGTGGCCGCAGCACGGGAAGGCCGGGCAAAACCCGTCCGCCCAGTGCCCATCCCAGAACGGGTGTTGCCTACCTCCGTGCCCTTTCCGGGCACGGAGAGGCGCCGCCGCGCCCATGCACTACTACTCACGGGAAGCATCGTGTCTGCAGTGGTCGCGGTGGCCACCACCGTGGTTCTGGTAGCAACGACGGCTGGAAAGTCCGACTCCTCCACGGAGCCGCAATTCGGCCCCTCGGCCATATCAGCTCCAGCGACGACACCGACACCGACACCGACACCGACACCGACACCGACACCGACACCGACACCGACACCGACACCGACACCGACACCGACACCGACACCGACACCGACACCGACAAAAGCATCGCCTGGTCCGGATGTGGGCAGCCCCTCATCTGGAGCGATCCCAACCACCAGCCCATCACCGTCCGCCGCACCACGTAGCCAAGTGCCGAACGAACTGGTCGGCTCTTGGAGCGGAGGTTCGACCGGCGCCACCGCGAACACGCTCTACACGTTCAGACCTGGCGGCAAGATGACACTGACACGTAATGGCATTCCCATGGACGGCACGGTGGTGGTCGATGGCGCTACGCTCACCCTATACCTGCCAGGCGGACCGGTGCACTCTAGCTGGAGAATCGAACGCTTTGACGCCGGGAGCGGCTACACCTTCTCCAATCTCCTCCTGGACGGCTTCTCCTACATAAGGCAGGACACCGGGTGATTGCGCAGAAGGACTCAAAGGGTGACGGGCGGCCGGCGGTGACTTGTGGTGATGATTCTCGCGGGTGTGTCGATAGCGGAAGAGTCCACCCAGCCGCGTGGCGACGCACTCAATCCGATCATCATCCGCGAACAGCTCGATCCTGGGAAAGACCTTCGCCAGGAGGTGCACGCGGAGGTGCGGGACGGCGAACCCCGATGCAGGATTGCCTCGGACACCTGACAGACGACGGCAGTTCCCGCATGGCTGCTGGCCAGCCAGCCCGGCCTGGTCGGAGAGGAGATCCGGCCAGGCCGGCGGCGGGTCAGACGTTGAAGCCGAGGGCGCGGAGTTGTTCGCGGCCCTCGTCGGTGATCTTGTCGGGGCCCCACGGGGGCATCCAGACCCAGTTGATGGTCACGTCGGCGGCGAGGCCGTCGGGGCCGTCGACGAGGGCCGAGCGGGTCTGGTCCTCGATGACGTCGGTCAGCGGGCAGGCCGCCGAGGTGAGCGTCATGTCGAGGGTGACCGTGTTGTCGTCGGCGACGTGGATGCCGTAGACGAGGCCGAGGTCGACGACGTTGATGCCGAGCTCGGGGTCGACGACGTCGCGCATCGCCTCCTCGATGTCGTCGAACGCGGCGAGTTCCAGGCCCGCCGCCCGCTCCGCGACCGTGGTGTGCGCGGCCGCCGAACCGGACTCGGCGGTGGCGTCGGCAGGCGCGGCCTGGGCGGTCGCGGTGGCGACACCGCCCGTGGGCGTGCCCTCGGCGTTCTGGTCGGGCGCTTCCGTCATGGCTTCTCCTGGGCGGGAAGGTCGAGAGGGGCGTCGATGGCCTTGGCGGTGGCGTCCTTCCAGGCCATCCAGGACAGCAGGGCGCACTTCACCCGGGCCGGGTACTTGGACACACCGGCGAACGCGACCGCGTCCTCCAGCTTGTCCTCGTCGCCCTCGGCGGTGCCCCGGGACTGCATGAGCGCGAGGAACTCGCGTTCGAGGTCCAGCGCCTCGTCGACCTTCTTGCCGATCACCAGGTCGCTCATGACGCTCGCGGAGGCCTGGCTGATCGAGCAGCCCTCGCTCTCGTACGAGACGTCCTCGACGACACCGTCCGTGACCTTCACCCGCAGGGTCACCTCGTCGCCGCACGTCGGGTTGACGTGGTGCACCTCGGCGTCGAACGGGTCGCGCAGCCCGCGGTGCTGCGGGTTGCGGTAGTGGTCCAGGATGATCTCCTGGTACATGGAGTCGAGTTTCACCTCGAGAAGAACCTCCGAACCTCGTGCAGACCTTCCACCAGCGCGTCGACCTCGGCGGTCGTCGTGTACAGGTGGAACGACGCCCGCGTCGTCGCCGGGACGCCGAAGCGCAGGCAGACGGGGCGCGCGCAGTGGTGGCCGACGCGCACGGCGATGCCGCGCTCGTCGAGGATCTGCCCCACGTCGTGGGGATGAATCGGCCGGCCGGCGTCGTCGGTAAGGAGGAACGAGATCGCTCCGCCACGGTCCTCGGCGGTCGGCGGGCCGATGACGCGCAGACCCGGCACGGTCGCGAGCGCGTCGAGCGCGTAGGCCGTCACGGCATGCTCGTGGGCGGCGATCGCCGGCATGCCGAGCTCGGTGAGGTAGTCGATGGCGGCGCCGAGGCCGACGACCTGGCTGATCATCGGGGTGCCGGCCTCGAAGCGGTGCGGCGGGGGCGCGTAGGTGGACGCCTCCATCGTGACGACCTCGATCATCTCGCCGCCGCCGAGGAACGGAGGCATGACCTCGAGCAGTTCGTGGCGGCCCCACAGCACCCCGACGCCGGTCGGCGCGCACATCTTGTGGCCGGTGAAGGCGAGGAAGTCGACGCCGAGCGCGACCACGTCGACCGGCAGGTGCGGCACCGACTGCGAGCCGTCGAGCACGACCAGAGCGCCGACCTCACGCGCCCGCGCGACGATCCGCTCGACCGGGTTGACCGTGCCGAGGATGTTCGACTGGTGCACCATCGAGACGACCTTCGCCCGCTCGGTGATCACCGCATCGAGGTTGGTCAGGTCAAGCCGGCCGTCGTCGGTCAGGCCGATCCAGCGCAGGGTGGCGCCGGTGCGCCGGGCGAGCATCTGCCAGGGCACCAGGTTGGAGTGGTGCTCCATCTCGGTGACGACGATCTCGTCACCGGGGCCGATCCGGAAGCGCTCGGCCTCGGGCCCTGTCGTCTCGGCGTTGCTCATCGCGTAGGCGACGAGGTTCAGCGCCTCCGTCGAGTTCTTGGTGAAGACGACCTCGCGCCGGTCGGTCGCGCCGATGAACGCGGCGACCTTGTCCCGCGTCGCCTCGTAGAGCGCGGTCGCCTCCTCGGCGAGCACGTGGATGCCGCGGTGCACGTTGGCGTTGTGCTGCTCGTAGTAGGCGCGCTCGGCGTCGAGGACGGCCAGCGGCTTCTGCGAGGTGGCGGCGCTGTCGAGGTAGACCAGCGGCAGCCCGTCGTGCACAGTGCGAGCGAGGATCGGAAAGTCCTTGCGCACCCGCTCGACATCGAACTCCGTGGGCGTCACGACACCGCCCCCGCTTCCGCGGGCGCCGCGGCGGCGCCGCCCTTGACATAGCGGTCGTAGCCGGAGTCCTCCAGCACCGCGGCGAGCTCCGGCCCACCCTCGTCGACGATCCGCCCGCCGGCCATCACGTGGACGAACTCGGGCTTGATGTAGCGCAGGATCCGCGTGTAATGCGTGATGAGCAGGATGCCGGTCTCGCCCTGGGCCCGCACCGCCTCGATGCCGGCGGAGACGATGCGCAGCGCGTCGACGTCGAGGCCGGAGTCGGTCTCGTCCAGCACGGCGATCTTCGGCTTGAGCAGGGCCATCTGCAGGATCTCGTGGCGCTTCTTCTCACCGCCGGAGAAGCCCTCGTTGACGCCGCGCTCGGCGAACGCCGGGTCCATCTCGAGCCCGGCCATCGCGGCCTTCACTTCCTTGACCCAGGTGCGCAGCTTCGGCGCCTCACCGCGCACGGCCGTGGCCGAGGAGCGCAGGAAGTTCGACACCGACACCCCGGGAATCTCCACCGGGTACTGCATGGCCAGGAAGATGCCGGCGCGGGCGCGGGCGTCGACGCTCATCGCGAGGACGTCCTCGCCGTCGAGCGTGATGCTGCCCTCGGTCACGGTGTACTTGGGGTGGCCGGCGATCGAGTAGGACAGGGTCGACTTGCCCGACCCGTTCGGCCCCATGATCGCGTGGGTCTCGCCCTTGCGGACCGTGAGGTCGACGCCGCGCAGGATCTGCCGCGGCCCCTCCTCGGTCTCCACCGAGACGTGCAGGTTGCGAATCTCCAAGGTCGACACCGCTGTCGTCACCCTCGTTCCCGGTTCGGCTGGGCGACGTCGACGAGCACGTCGTCGCCCTCAATGGTCACTGCGTAGGTGGGCACCGGGTCGATGGCCGGCAGGGTCAGCGCGGCGCCGGTCACCAGGTCGAACTGGGATCCGTGCAGCCAGCACTCGATCCGGCCGCCCTCGACCTCGCCCTGGGAGAGCATCACGTCGGCGTGCGAGCACTCGTCGCGCACGGCGAACACCCGCTCCCCGACGCGCACGACGCACACCGGCGTGCCCTCGATCTCGGTGCCGAGCGCCGCGTCCTCCTTGAGGTCGGTCAGCGCGCACACCCGCTGCCCGGTCATGCGGGCAGCTCCCCGAGCCGGGCGGACACGGAGGTCATGATCCGTTCACGCAGCTCGGGCACGTCGATGCGGTCGATGACCTCGGCGAAGAAGCCGTGCACGACGAGCCGGCGGGCCTCCTCCGGCGGGATGCCGCGCGACTGCAGGTAGAACAGCGCCTCGTCGTCGAAGCGGCCGGTGGCGCTGGCGTGCCCGGCGCCGACGACCTCGCCGGTGAGGATCTCGAGGTTCGGCACCGAGTCGGCGCGGGCGCCGTCGGTGAGCACCAGGTTGCGGTTGAGCTCGTAGGTGTCGGTGTCGACCGCTTCGGCGCCGATGAGCACGTCGCCGATCCAGACGGCGTGCGCCGACTGGCCGCGCAGCGCGCCCTTGTACGTCACCCGGCTGCGGCACGATCGCGGCTCGTGCGTGACGAGCAGGCGGTGCTCCTGGTGCTGGCCGGCGTCGGTGAAGAACACGCCGTTGAGCTCGGCGTCGCCGCCGGGACCGCGGTAGTCGACGGTCGGGTTGAGCCGGACGAGCTCCCCGCCGAGGGTGACGGTGAACGAGCGCAGCGTGGCATCCCGGCCCACCGAGTAGGCGTGCGCGCCGAGGTGGACGGCGTCGGCGTCCCAGTCCTGCAGCGTGACGAACGTGAGCGACGCGCCGTGGCCGACGTGCACCTCGACGTCGCTGGCGTAGGTGGCGCTGCCGGTGTGGTCGAGCACGACGGTGGCCGACGCGAACGGCCCGACCTCGACGATCAGGTGACCGTAGGCGACCCCGCCCTCGCCGTGCAGCCGCACGGTGACCGGCTCGGTGAGCGACGCCTCGGCCGGCACGGTGACGGCCGTGGCCCCGCCGGAGCGGGCCATCGCGAACGCGGCGACCCGGTCGGCCGGGACGAGCACGCGGCCGATGCGGGCATCACCGGCGTCGAGCTGCTCGACGGCGACCCCGACCGGCGCGTCCACCGTGACGGACACCTTGCCGTCGGCGTCCGGGCCGGTCAGCAGGCCGCGAAGCCGGCGCAGCGGGGTGAACCGCCACGCCTCCTCGCGGCCGGTGGGCACCTCGTGGTCGAGCGGGTCACGCGAACGCACCGGGCGGGGCACGGCTCCGGAGGCCGCCGGGGGTCGCCCGGTGGCGTCGATGACGGCCATCAGCCGACCGCGCCTTCCATCTGGAGCTCGATGAGCCGGTTGAGCTCGAGCGCGTACTCCATCGGCAGCTCGCGGGCGATGGGCTCGACGAAGCCGCGCACGACCATCGCCATCGCCTCCTCCTCGGACAGACCGCGGCTCATCAGGTAGAAGAGCTGGTCCGCGCCGACCTTGGAGACGCTGGCCTCGTGGCCGATGGACGCGTCGTCCTCACGGACGTCGACGTAGGGGTAGGTGTCCGAGCGGCTGATGGTGTCGACGAGCAGCGCGTCGCACTTGACGGTCGACCTCGACGCCTCGGCGCCCTCGTTGATCTGCACGAGGCCGCGGTAGGAGGTGCGGCCGCCGCCGCGGGCCACCGACTTGGAGATGATCGTCGAGGAGGTGCGCGGCGCCGCGTGCACCATCTTGGCGCCGGCGTCCTGGTGCTGGCCGGCACCGGCGAAGGCGATCGAGAGGACCTCGCCCTTGGCGTGCTCGCCGAGCATCCACACGGCCGGGTACTTCATCGTCACCTTGGAGCCGATGTTGCCGTCGACCCACTCCATCGTGGCGCCCTCGTGGCAGGCGGCCCGCTTGGTGACCAGGTTGTAGACGTTGTTCGACCAGTTCTGGATGGTCGTGTACCGGCAGCGGGCGTTCTTCTTCACCACGATCTCGACGACGGCCGAGTGCAGCGAGTCCGACGAGTAGACCGGCGCCGTGCAGCCCTCGACGTAGTGCACGTACGCACCCTCGTCGACGATGATCAGCGTCCGCTCGAACTGGCCCATGTTCTCGGTGTTGATCCGGAAGTAGGCCTGCAGCGGGATCTCCACCTGCACGCCCGGCGGCACGTAGATGAACGAGCCGCCCGACCACACGGAGGTGTTCAGCGCGGCGAACTTGTTGTCCCCGACCGGGATGACCGAGCCGAAGTACTCCTGGAACAGCTCCGGGTGCTCGCGCAGGCCGGAGTCGGTGTCCAGGAAGATGACGCCCTGCTCCTCGAGATCCTCACGGATCTTGTGGTAGACGACCTCGGACTCGTACTGCGCCGCGACGCCGGAGATCAGCCGCTGCTTCTCCGCCTCCGGGATGCCGAGCCGGTCGTAGGTCGCCCGGATGTCGTCGGGCAGGTCCTCCCACTCGGCGGCCTGCTTCTCGGTGGAGCGGACGAAGTACTTGATGTTGTCGAAGTCGATGCCGGAGAGGTCCGCGCCCCAGGTCGGCATGGGCTTGCGCTCGAACAGGCGCAGACCCTTCAGGCGCAGGTCAGTCATCCACGACGGCTCGGACTTCTTCGCCGAGATGCCGCGGACGACCGCCTCGGACAGGCCACGCTCCACGTCGGCGGCATAGGCGTCGGTGTCAGCCCATCCGAACCGATAGGAGCCAAGGCCCTCGAGGGCGGTCTCGGCAGAGGTTGTCATGGGGCGGAACCCTCCGAAGACGGGGATGGTGGACAGCTCGGTGACGCGGCCTCGGAGGCCGGATCCTGGTCCGCGGTCGCGGGGATGTGGGTCGTGCAGACGCCGTCGCCGTGCGCGATCGTCGCGAGGCGCTGCACGTGGGTGTCGAGCACCCGGGCCAGCGCCGCGGTCTCCGCGTCGCACAGCGCCGGGAAGCGCTCCGCGACGAACTGGACCGGGCAGTGGTGCTGGCAGATCTGCAGGCCGGTCGGCAGCTCCGAGACGCTGGCCGTGTAGCCGGCCGCCGTCATCGCCTCGGCGAGCGCCGCCGGCCGGTCCTCGGGCTCCGCGGCGACGACCGCCGAGCGCACCCGGCGCTCCAGGTCCGACGCGCGGCTGTCGGCGAACTGGCTGACCGCCGACGGCCCGCCCACCTCGGCGAGGAAGCGTAGCGCGCCCGCGGCGAGATCCGAGTAGGCCGACGGCCCGGCCTGGTGGCCGGCCTCGGTCAGCGCGTAGTGCCGGGCCGGGCGGCCGCGACCGCGGGGCTGGCGGGAACGGCTCTCGATCGGGGTGATGATGCCGTCCGCGACCATGGCGTCGAGATGCCGGCGGATCCCGGCGGGCGAGACGCCGAGCTGGCGCGACAGGTCGGCCGCGGTGGCCGATCCGCCTTCGAGCAGTTGACGCACGACCCGGTCGCGGGTGCGGCCGTCGGCCGTCCCGCCCGAGGCATCGTGGTCGTTTTTCACAACACCAGTGTGCCCTATTTCCGGGACGCGGTCGAACCGAGGACCCCCGATCAGGTCCCCCGAGGAGCCTGATCTCCGTCACACCGAACCGCCGCCGCCATGGTGGCGCAGTTCAGGCCGTCCCCGCATCCGCAGACCGGCCGCGGCGCCCGGCCCGGTCGTCCACCCGACATCCGCGTGCCACAACATCTACCCCACGGATGGTGCCCGCTCGGCCACCACCGGACAGGTGCTGCCAGACTTGCCGCTGGAGCCAGCCTGCCACCTCACCGGCGGCGCGAAGCTCCGGCCAGCACGACCTCGGGACCTGGAGGCGCACGGATGCGGGCTCGACCATGGCGCGGCGCGCGGCCGCGCCCCCTGCTCGGCCTGGGCGCCGGGCTGCTGGCGGCGCTCGTCGCGCTGGCCGTACCAGCCTGCAGCGGAGGCGGCGACGGTGGCGGACCGACCAACGGCCTGGAGAAGCTGTCGGCCGGCGAGGTCGGCACCCGCGCCCTCGCGGCCCTGCGCACGGCCCCCGGCGCGCACGTCGCCGGCACGGTGGCGGACGCGAGCGCCGACGCCCCCAACCGTTACGACCTGGTGATGTCCTCCACGACGACGAAGGGCACCATCGAGGAGTACGGCCAGCAGACCCAGCTCGTGAAGATCGGGAAGGACACCTACGTCCGCCGGTCCCGTGCCTACTACGCCGCGACCGGCGACACGGCCGCCTCGGACCTGCTCGCCGACCGCTGGGTCCGCCTCGCCGCCGCCGACGCCGCCAAGTACAGCTACTTCACCCTCGACCGCTACAGCGACTCATTGCGCGGCTTCACCGCGGGGCTGACCGGCGGAGTGCGCCAGCAGAAGGTGGATGGCGACCGCGCGGTGCAGGCCAGCTCCCCCGACGGCACGTCCTTCCTCGTCGCCAACACCGGCCCGGCCTACCCGCTGCGGATCACCGTCACCGGCCGCAGCACCAGCCAGCTGAGCTTCGGTGACTACCGCGCGCCTGGCGCCGTCACCGCCCCCGCCGGCGCCGTGGACCTGTCCAGCCTCGGCTAGATCCAGCGATAGCGTCGGTCGGCATGGACGAACCGGCGCGCGGCCCCGTCGTGGCCGCCGTGGACCAGGGCACGACAGGCACCACCGTCTGCCTGCTCGACCCCGGCGGCGCGGTCGTCGGCCGCGGCTACACGGCGGTCGACCCCGTCTTCCCGCGGCCGGGCTGGGTCGAGCACGACCCGCTGGCGCTGTGGCGCAGCGTCGTCGACACCGTCGCCGCGGCGCTCGCCGACGCGGGCCTGCGCCCCGCGGACCTCGCCGCGCTCGGCATCACCAACCAGCGCGAGACCACGCTGGTGTGGGAGCGGGCCACGTCGGCGCCGGTCCACCCGGCGATCGTCTGGCAGGACCGGCGCACGGCCGCCGCCTGCGAACGCCTCGCCGCGGACGGGCACGGCGAGGCGGTCGGCACGCGCACCGGTCTGGTCCTCGACCCCTACTTCTCCGCCACCAAGATCGGCTGGATCCTGGACCGCGATCCGGCCCTGCGCCGGCGGGCGGGCCGCGGCGAGCTCGCCTTCGGCACCGTCGACTCCTGGCTGGTGTGGAAGCTCACCGGCGGCGCCGCGCACGTCACCGACGTGACAAACGCGTCCCGCACGTCCCTGCTCGACCTCGCGACGGCGAGCTGGGCGCCCGACATGCTCGACCTGTTCGGCGTGCCCGCCGAGCTGCTGCCCACGGTCGTCCCGAGCTCGCGGGTCTACGCGCACACGGACCCGGACGCCTTCCTCGGCGTGCGCGTGCCGGTGGCCGCCGCCGTCGGCGACCAGCAGGCCGCCCTGTTCGCCCAGGGCTGCCACCGCGCCGGCCAGGCCAAGAACACCTACGGCACCGGCTCGTTCGTCCTGGTCAACACCGGGGCGGCGGTGCCCGGCCCGCAGCGCTCGTTGCTGCGCACCGTCGCCTACCAGCTCGACGGCGAACCGGTCCGCTACGCCCTGGAGGGGGCGATCCTGTCGACGGGCGCGGCGGTCGCCTGGCTGCGCGACGGCCTCGGCGTCATCCGCGACGCCGCCGAGACGGCCGAGCTGGCCGCCAGCCTGCCGGGCAACGACGGGGTGTACTTCGTCCCGGCGCTGACCGGGCTCGGCGCGCCGCACTGGGATCCGCGCGCCCGCGGCACCCTGCTCGGCATCACCCGCGGCACGACCCGCGCGCACCTGGCCCGCGCGGTGCTGGAGGGCATCGCCTACCGCACCCGCGACGTCGTCGAGGCGATGGCCGCCGCCGGCTACCCGGTGACCGAGCTGCGGGCCGACGGCGGCGCCGCCCGCAACCCGTGGCTCATGCAGTTCCAGGCGGACGTGCTCGGCGTCGACGTCGACGTCCCCGACAACATCGAGACGACCGCCCTCGGCTCCGCCTACCTCGCGGGCCTGGCCACCGGCTTCTTCACTGACCCCGCCGCGCTCGCGGACCTGCGCCGGGTCGCCCGCCGCCATCGCCCCGCGACGTCCCGCGGGCGCCACGACGGCGACTACCGCCGGTGGTGCGACGCCGTCGACCGTGCCCGGGGATGGGCAAGGGATCAGGACGATGGGAACGAATCACCTATTGCCACCATCGAGCTACCCTAATCCCCCATCTCGTCGCCGAACGCGCCGGAAATGCCACGCCAGGGCCACAATCCGTCGCGGCTACTTCCTCGAACCGGCTGCCAGACGGACAACAGCCTGACAGGCTGTCACAGGGGGCGGTTGGCGTCTCCTGTCGACCTGACCCGGACGGAGACCGTGACCGAGGGGGACTACGCCCTGGAGCTCGGCCGGCGGCTGCGCGCAGCGCGCAACCGGCGTGGCATGTCGTTGTTGGACGTTCAGCAGCGCACCCATGGCAGGTGGACGGCGGGGACGCTCGGGGCCTATGAACGGGGCTCCCGAACTCTGCGGGTGCACCGGCTCGTCGAACTCGCCGAGCTGTACGACGTGCCCGCGACGCTGCTGGTCCCGCCGGCAGCCGACCGCCGGGAGGTCGACAACCTCCCTCCGCTGATCATCGACCTGCGCCGGCTGCGCAAGCTGCCGCCGACCCGGACCGGCCCACTGCGGCGCTGGATCGCGATCGTGCAGGTCCTGCGCTCGGACAGTTCGCGGGATGTGCTCCGGCTGCGCCGCTCCGACCTGCAGTCGCTGTCCCGCCTCTACAGCACCACGCCGTCGATGCTCTACGAGCGTCTCGGCGCCTGGGGCGCGCTGGTCGAGATCGGCGAGCCGGTCGGCGTCGGCGCGCGCCGCCGCTCGCTGCCCGCCCGTCCACCCCGCCAGCGGACCTGAGGGCCCACCCGAACCCTTCCGCCAAAGGTGGCACGGATCAAATCCCCGTACCCGCCGCGGGATCCGTAGGATCGCCAGGTGGCCGAGATCCTGGCAGTCAGCGTCGCTGGCCTCATGAAGAGCTACTCCTCGCGTTCCGCCCCGGCGGCCCGGTCCGGGTCACGGCGCCGAGCGGCGCCGCCGGTGGTGGCGCCGGCCCCAGCCCGGGGCCCGTCACCAGACGGGCGGATCCGCGCCGTCGACGGCCTCTCCCTGAGCGTCCCGGTGGGCTCCGTCACGGCGCTGCTCGGCCCGAACGGCGCCGGCAAGACGACGACCGTGGAGATCTGTGAGGGCTTCCGCCGCGCCGACGCGGGCGAGGTGCACGTCCTCGGCCTCGACCCGATCGCCGACGCGGCCGCCCTGCGCCCCCGCGTCGGCGTGATGCTGCAGGCCGGCGGGATGTACCCGGGCGCCCGCGCCGGGGAGATGCTGCGCCTGGTCGCCGCCCACCACCGCCAGCCGCTCGATCCCGCCGCGCTGCTCGACCGGCTCGGCCTCACCGACGCCGCAGGGACGCCGTTTCGCCGCCTGTCCGGCGGCCAGCAGCAGCGGCTGTCCCTCGCGATGGCCATCGTCGGCCGCCCGGAACTGGTGTTCCTCGACGAGCCGACCGCCGGGCTGGACGTCGCCGGCCGGCGCACCACCTGGGAGCTGATCGAGGAGCTGCGCGCCGCGGGCGTCACCGTGGTGCTCACCACCCACGCGATGGACGAGGCGGAGCGCCTGTCCGACCAGGTCGTCATCATCAACCACGGCCGGGTGGTGGCGGCCGGCTCCCCCGCGGAACTCACCCGCGGCGGCGCCGAGGGTCAACTGCGCTTCCGGGCGCCGGTCGGCCTCGAACTCGGCAGACTGCTGCTCGCGCTGCCCGACGGCACCACGGCGACAGAGGGTCCGGCCGGCCACTACCTGGTCGAGGGCACCGTCGATCCGCAGCTGCTCGCCGCCGTCACCGCCTGGTGCGCGGGCAACGGCGTGCTCGCCGAGGACCTTCGCGTCGAGCAGCGCACCCTGGAGGATGTGTTCGTGGAGCTGACCGGATCGGAGCTGCGGCCGTGAGCACTCCTGTGCCCGCCATGCCAGTGCCCGACATGCCGCTGCTGGACCTGCGCCCGGCCCCCGGCGCTGCCAGCCGCGCGCGGATGTTCGCCGCCCAGACTCGCCTGGAGCTCGTCCTCACCCTGCGCCGCGGCGAGTCCGTCCTGCTCACCATGATCATCCCGGTGGGGCTGCTGGCGTTCTTCGCCGCGGTGGACGTGCTGCCGAGCGGCACCGAGAGCTCGGTCGACTTCCTCGTGCCCGGGGTGCTGGCGCTCGCGGTGATGTCGACGGCGTTCACCGGCCAGGCGATCGCGACCGGCTTCGAGCGGTCCTATGGGGTGCTCAAACGGCTCGGCGCGACGCCACTGCCCCGCTCGGTCCTGCTCGCCGGCAAGACCGCGGCGGTGCTCGCCGTCGAGGTGCTGCAGCTCGTACTGCTGGTGGCCGTCGGTTTCGCGCTCGGCTGGGATCCGGACGGCGGCCCGGCGGCCGTGCCCTCGGTGCTGGCGCTGCTCGTGCTCGGCACCGCGGCGTTCTCCGGGCTCGGCCTGCTGATGGCGGGCACCCTGCGCGCCGAGGCGACGCTCGCCGCCGCCAACGGCGTCTACCTGCTGCTGCTGCTCATCGGTGGGGTGGTGTTCCCGCTGTCGAAGCTGCCCGGCTGGCTGCGGACGATCGCCGAAGGGCTGCCGACGGCGGCGCTGTCCGACGGGCTGCGTCATGTCCTCGCCGACGGCTCCGGGCCGGGCGCGCGTCCACTGATCGTGCTCGCCGTGTGGGCGGTGGCGAGCCTGGGCCTGGCCGCCCGGACGTTCCGCTGGGAGTAGCACCGGCCGTTACTATGGCGTCTGTGCCAACTTCTACAACGCGTCGGAGATTGCCGCTCGTGAGCCGGCGCGTGTTCACCTTCGTCACCGCGCTCAACGTGGTGCTGCTGTCCCTGATCGTGATCAGCGGCGGGGTCGTCCGGCTCAGCGGCTCGGGCCTCGGCTGCCCGACCTGGCCGCAGTGCGGCGACGGCTCCTTCACCCCGCACTCGGAGTACGCCCTGCACGGGGCGATCGAGTTCGGCAACCGGGTCGTCGGCCTGGTCGTCGGTGTGGTGGTACTCATCACCCCGCTGCTGGCGCTGCGGCTGCGCAGCGGCCGGCGCCGCGACCTGACCCGCCTGTCGTTCGGCCTGTGGCTGGGCTACCTGGGCCAGGCGGTGCTCGGCGGGATCACCGTGCTGACGAAGCTGAACCCGGCGACCGTCGCCGCCCACTTCCTGCTGTCGATGGTCCTGCTGTGGAACGCGGTCGTGCTCGACCGCCGGGCCCGTCAGGGGGCGGGCGCCGTAACCCCTGCCGTGGCCCCCGCGCTGCTGTGGCTGGCCCGGCTGGTGGTGGTCGTCTCCGCCGGGGTGCTCGTCCTCGGCACGGTGGTGACCGGCACGGGCCCGCACAGCGGCGACGCCTCGGACCCCGCCCGTTTCGGGTTCGACCTCGTCAACGTCGCGCAGCTGCACGCCGACGGAGCGATGCTGCTGACCGGCCTCGCGGCGGCGATGGCGTTCGCGGTGCGAATCACCGCGGCACCCTCGGCGGCCCGGCGCGGCGCGCTCGCCCTGATCGCCGTGATCGTCGCCCAGGCCGCGATCGGCTTCGCGCAGTACTTCCTCGGCGTGCCGTCCGGTCTCGTCGCCCTGCACATGACCGGCGCCACCGTGATGTGGGTGGTCGCACTGCAGCTGTGGCTCGCGATGGTCGAACGCCCAGCCCCCGACCCCGAGCCCTCGCCCGCCACCGCGAACATCCCGGCCACCGCGAACACCCCGCCCAACCTGGCCAGCCCAGCCAGCCCAGCCAGCCCGGCCGCGACCCCGCTGCCAGGCGCCGCCGCGTCCGCCTCAGCCGCCACCAGCCGGTAACCTCGCCGCCCCCTTCCCAGCCCGCGCCACAGCCACGCGGCCACGCGGCCCCACCGCCGCGCGCCGGCCGCCCCCGGATTCGACCGGTCCCGCCCCTCCCGCATCGCCGTCCACTGCTCATTGCCGGGCAGAGCCGGCGATCAGTCACCTCCGTCCGGCCCCGAGCTGACGGTCGACTGACTCCCCGCGGTCCCGCGGGAACGACACACGCGGCCACGCGTCTCGTGGGAGCTAGGCCGTGCGTCGGGTTGCGATCTTTGCGTCGGCCTGTCGCGCCAGCGGTCCGAGGCCGTTCGCGGCCGTCGGTCCGTGACAGCGTTCTGACACCGTCACGGCGTTCTCTGCCAGAAACCTAGGGACAAACCGGACACGACACACCAGGAAACTGGCATCACGCCGCCTTCCCCAGCGGCCACTTCCCCTCCACGGGAAGTCCCCCGCCTCCTCGGCGTTCCGGTCGCCACCCACACCGAGGTGGTCCTGGCCGGTCTTGCCGGCGGTGACGGGCTTCCGGCGACGGTCGGTGGTCATCCGGCGCCGTTCGTCACCTTGACCGCACCGTCGTTCGGGCCGGTGCACTCCCGGCGGAGCACGGGCAGGCGCGGGCGTGCCGTTCCCGTTGTGGAACCTGCCAGCACGGACGTCCGGCAGGCTGCCACGCCCGGCATGGCGACGGTGACCGGCTGCTCGGACGGCCGTTGTGCCCGGACTGCTTTGACTATCCGGGGGCGGTGATCTGGAACGCGTTGCTGCCGATGCTGTGGAAAGCCATCCGGGATCAGCTCATCGACGGCATGGACGGGGAGGGTAGGCGAATGTGGAGGCGATCCGTCAGATCAGGGCGGTGACGGCGATCGCGGCGAACAGCAGCGTCAGATAGGTGATCGACATGTGGAACAGGTGCATGGCACGCGGGTCGTCGCCGGCGCGGACCCGGCGGACGATGCGGTGCGCCTCGGTGATGAACCAGACGCCGACGAGGAGCGCGACGACGAGGTACAGCGGGCCGGTGTGCGCGACCGGCACCAGCGCGAGCGAGGTGGCGACCATCACGTACGAGTAGCCGAGGATGCGCCGGGTGACGGTCTCGGCGGAGGCGACGACCGGCAGCATTGGGATTCCGGCGGCCGCGTAGTCGTCGCGGAACTTCATCGCCAGTGCCCAGAAGTGCGGCGGCGTCCAGAAGAACACGATGGCGAACAGCAGCACCGCCGACCAGCTGAGCGTGCCGGTGACCGCGGACCAGCCAATCAGCACCGGGAAGCAGCCGGCCGCACCGCCGATGACGATGTTCGACGGGGTTCGGCGCTTGAGGCCGAGGGTGTAGACGAATACGTAGAACGCGATGGCACCGTCGGCCAGCAGCGCCGACGGCCAGTTGACCAACAGGCCGAACAGCAGCGTCGAGGCGATGCCGGTGAGGATGCCGAACACGAGCGCCTCGGTCGGGGTGACCGTCGCGCGCACCAGCGGGCGGCGCCGGGTGCGGCCCATGACCTGGTCGATGTCCCGGTCGACGTAGCAGTTGATCGTGTTGGCGCTGCCGGCGGCCAGCGTCCCGGCGACGAGGGTCACCGCGATCAGCCAGAGCGAAGGCATCCCGTCGCGGGCGAGCATCATTGCCGGCACGGTCGTGACGAGCAGCAGCTCGACCACACGCAGCTTCATCAGGGCGACGTAGGCCTTCGCCTTCGCGGTCAGCGCGGCGAAGCCACCCGTGGCCGCCTCACCGCCCGCCACGCCGTTCGACCCCGCCAGCCCGGGTGCCACCGCCACGCCGTTGGACACCGCCACTCCGTTGGACACCGCCACTCCGTTGGACACCGCCACGCCGTTGGACACCGCCACGCCGTTGGGCACCGACGCCCCGTGGCCGCCGGCCACTCCGTTGGAGGTGGACACGCCGTTCGAGCTGGACACGCCGTTGGACGTGCTCACACCGTTGGAGGCGGTGACGCCGTTCGAGATGGAAACGCCGTTGGAGGCGGTGACGCCGTTCGAACTGGTGACGCCGTTCGAGATGGAAACGCCGTTCGAGATGGAGACGCCGTTGGATGTGCTCACGCCGGTAGCGGGGGTGGGGGTGGGCTGGGCCGGCACGGGCGGGGCCGGTGGGGCGGCGAGCACCGACGCGGAGGTGTCCGGCCGCGCCGGCCTGCGGGCGGTGAGGTGCCGGCGACGAAGGGCGGCCTCGGTAGACAGAGCGACCTCGCGATCGGCGGGATCGGCGGGCGACCCGCGCTGTACGGAGCCCCGGGAAGCGTGAAGCACCCGGGAACGGAGCGGACGGTGTTCTACGACGTGTCGGAGTCTAGCCGCCGGATCGCGGCTCGGGCGCGCCGGTCGGGGCCATCACCCCCACGCTTCGGTGCGGTCTGGCTCACGCCGGGCCCCGAGCCGCCCGACGGGGTGGGTCGTGCGGTGATCGACATCTCCCGTGGCGTTTCTCACCTGCTCGTCCGGCCTGCTGGGCACCGGGTGTTCTTCCAACCGCTACCTGGACGTCACAGCCGCGCGCGGACAGGGATCAGACTGGGACGAGACTGGGATGGCGCCGCCACGGTGGGGGTAGGGCCTCGAAGAGGAACGTCCCTGCCGCCCCGGCATGACGGGCGCCGCGTATGGCTTGACATCGTGTGAACGGCACGACCCAGCTGATCGCCTCCGGAGAGGACACGAAGCACCGATGAGCACCCCCCTGTCCGAGCTCTCGGCCGCCGGCGTGGCGGTCTGGTTGGACGACATCAGCCGCGACCGGCTGCGGACCGGCAACCTCGCCGATCTGGTCGCGACCCGCGACGTCGTCGGCGTCACCAGTAATCCCACGATCTTCCAGAAGGCGATCGCGTCCAGCGAGCTGTACGACGAGCAGCTGCGCGACCTGACCGTGCGCGGCGTCGACGTCGGCGAGGCGGTGCGGGCGATCACGGCCGCGGACGTCCGCGAGGCCTGCGACGTGCTGCGCGCCGCCTATGACGCCTCCGGCGGGGTGGATGGGCGGGTGTCCCTGGAGGTCGATCCGCGGCTGGCCCACGAGACCGAGCGCACCGTGGCCGAGGCCCGCGCGCTGTGGTGGCTGGTCGACCGGCCCAACCTGTTCATCAAGATCCCGGCGACCCGGGCGGGCCTGCCGGCGATCACCGAGACGCTCGCCGCCGGCATCAGCGTCAACGTCACCCTGATCTTCGGCCTGGACCGGTACGACGAGGTGATGGACGCGTTCATGACCGGCGTGGAGAAGGCGCTGGCCGCCGGGCGTGACGTCACGGATCTCGCGTCGGTGGCGTCGTTCTTCGTCAGCCGGGTGGACACCGAGGTCGACGCCCGGCTCGACAAGATCGGCACCGCGGCGGCGAAGGACCTGCACGGCAAGGCGGCGATCGCGAACGCGCGGCTCGCCTACGAGCGTTACGAGAAGGCGTTCGCGACCCCGCGCTGGGCGGCGCTGGCCGCGAAGGGCGCGAAGCCGCAGCGGCCGCTGTGGGCGTCGACGTCGACGAAGGACCCGTCGCTGCCCGACACGATCTACGTGTCGGAGCTGATCGCTCCCGGTACCGTCAACACGATGCCCGAGTCGACGCTGCAGGCCTTCGCGGACCACGGGTCGTTGTCCGGCGAGACCATCCGGCCGGCCTACGAGGACGCACGGGCGGTGTTCGCGGCGCTCGCCTCCGTCGGCGTCGACCTGGCCGACGTGATCGAGACGCTGGAAGCCCAGGGCGTGCGCAAGTTCGAGGACTCGTGGAACCAGCTGCTGGACACGATCACCGAGCGCCTCGGCGGGGCCGGTGGTCCACGGTGAGCTCCAAGGTGAGCTCCAACCCGCTGCGGGATCCACGCGACCGCAGACTGCCGCGGTTGCCGGACGCCAGCGCCCTCGTGGTGTTCGGCGCGACGGGTGACCTGGCCCGCAAGAAGCTGATCCCGGCCGTCTACGACCTGGCGAACCGCGGTCTGCTGCCGCCGGGCTTCGTGCTGACCGGCTTCGCCCGGCGCGAGTGGTCGGACGAGGAGTTCGCTCAGTTCGCCCGCGAGTCCGCCGAGAAGGGCGCCCGCACGCCGTTCCGGGAGGAGGTCTGGGCCCGGCTCGCCGGCTCCGTGCGCTTCGTCCAGGGTTCCTTCGACGACGACGCGGCGTTCGACCGGCTCGCCGGGCTGCTCGACGAGCTGGACAAGTCGCACGGCATCGGCGGCAACGCCGCGTTCTACCTGTCGATCCCGCCGTCGGCGTTCCCGGTGGTGCTCAAACAGATGCAGCGCACGGGCCTCGCGAACGCCACGGACACGCCGGGCTGGCGCCGTGTGGTCATCGAGAAGCCCTTCGGGCACGACCTGGCCTCGGCGCACGAGCTCAACGCGCTGGTCGACGACGTGTTCACGCCGTCCGGGGTGTACCGGATCGACCACTATCTGGGCAAGGAGACGGTGCAGAACCTGTTCGCGCTGCGGTTCGCGAACACGCTGTTCGAGCCGATCTGGAACTCGCAGTTCGTCGACTCGGTGCAGATCACGATGGCCGAGGACGTCGGCATCGGCACCCGCGCCGGCTTCTACGACGAGACCGGCGCCGCCCGCGACGTGCTGCAGAACCACCTGCTTCAGCTGCTGGCGCTCACCGCGATGGAGGAACCGGTCAGCTTCGGCCCGGAGACGATCCGCACCGAGAAGCTCAAGGTGCTGCGCGCCGTGTCGCTGCCGACCGACCTGGACCGCTACGCGGTGCGCGGCCAGTACGAGCAGGGCTGGCTCGCCGGCGCGCGGGTGGCGGGCTACCTGGACGAGGAGTCCATCCCGGCCGACTCCCACACGGAGACGTTCGCCGCGGTCCGCTTCGGCATCGAGACCCGCCGCTGGGCGGGGGTGCCGTTCTACCTGCGCACCGGCAAGCGGCTGCCGCGACGGGTCACCGAGATCTCGATCGTGTTCAAGAAGGCGCCGCACCTGCCCTTCGACAAGACGGACACCGCGGAGCTCGGCAACAACCAGCTGGTCATCCGGGTGCAGCCGGACGAGGGCGTCACGCTGAAGTTCGGCTCCAAGGTGCCGGGCTCGGCGATGGAGGTCCGCGACGTCGCGATGGACTTCCTGTTCGGCGAGGCGTTCACCGAGGCGCTGCCCGAGGCCTACGAGCGGCTGATCCTCGACGTGCTGCTCGGCGACGCGACGCTGTTCCCGAACAACGCCGAGGTCGAGGAGTCGTGGCGGATCATCGACCCGCTCGAGGAGTTCTGGGCGCGCACGACGCCGCACCGCTACCGAGCCGGCAGCTGGGGCCCAGCGGCCGCCGACGAGATGCTCGCGGCCGACGGACGTCGCTGGCGGCGGCCATGAGTGGGGCGGCCGTGAGTGGGGCGGCCATGAGTGGGGAGAGGAGCATCGCGTGACGACGCTGTGGGACACCACCGGGTCCGAGGTGGTCAAGGCGCTGTCCGCCGAGCGGCGTGCCGCCGGCGCGCTCGCGTTCGGCCTGGCGTTGACGCTCGTCGTGGTCGTCGACGAGAAGAACGTGGCGGCCGCCGAGGGCGCCGCGACGCTGGCCGCGTCGGCCCACCCGTGCCGGCTGCTCATCGTGGTGCGCCGCCAGATCGACGCGCCGCATCCGCGCCTCGACGCCGAGGTGTCGATCGGTGGCCGGCTCGGGCCGGGCGAGGCGATCGTGATGCGCATGTCCGGCCGGCTGGCGCTGCACGCCGAGTCGGTCGTGCTGCCGCTGCTCGCGCCGGACGCGCCGGTGGTCACCTGGTGGCACGACGAGCCGCCGACCCGGATCGCCTACGACCCGCTCGGCGTGTTCGCCGACCGGCGGGTCACCGACGTCACCACCGCCCCCGACCCGCTCGCCGCGCTCTACCAGCGGGCCGCGGACTTCGTGCCGGGTGACACGGACCTGTCCTGGACCCGGCTCTCGCCGTGGCGCACGCTGCTCGCGGCGGCGTTCGACTCGGTGACCGAGCCGCCGGACGCCGCGGTGATCACCGCGGGTCGGTCGAACCCGAGCGCGCAGCTGTTCGCCGGCTGGCTGCGCAACCGGCTCGCCGTCCCCGTCACGGTCGAGGAGGGCACCGGCCGCGGGGACACAGGCCGGGATGACATCGCGGCGGTGTCGCTGCGCTTCGGCGCCGACCGGCTCTCGGTCACCCGCACCGACAGCCGCTCGGCGACGATCTCCCGCTCCGGCTACCCGGACCGGGTGCTGCCGCTCGCCGAGCGCGGTCTCGGCGACCTGCTCGCCGAGGAGCTGCGCCGCCTCGACGACGACGTGGTGTTCGCCGAGGCGCTGGGCACCTGGAGCAGCCTGCCGAACCTCGGCGCCCGTTCCCCGCACCGCGAGCACATCTGGCGCGACCCGATGACCGCCGCGGCGCCCGCCCAGGCGCCGGCGGAGGCGGAGGCGGAGGCCGCGACGGGGAGTGGCGGGTGAGCGCCGAACCGCTGCTCGTCGCGCATCGGGATGCTGGTGTGCTCGCCCGGGCCGTCGCGGCCCGGCTGATCACGCGGTTGATCGACGGGCAGGCGGCACGTGGCGAGGCGTCGGTGGTGCTCACCGGCGGCGGGATCGGGATCGCGCTGCTGCGCGCCGTGCGGGCCAACCCGGCGGCCGACGCGGTGGACTGGGCGCGTCTCGACGTGTGGTGGGGCGACGAGCGCTTCGTCGCCGCCGACTCGCCGGACCGCAATGACCGGCAGGCCCACGAGGCGCTGCTCGACCACGTCGGGATCGACCCGAAGCGGGTGTTCCCGATGGGCCACCGGGCGGCGGTCACGGCCGGCGGCGACGTCGAGGGTGCCACCGCGGCCGGCGGTTTCGCCGACCCGGAGTCGGCCGCCGCGCAGTACGCGGCCCAGCTCGCCGAGCGGGCGGCGCCGGGATCGGCGGTCCCCGTCTTCGACGTGGTGCTGCTGGGGCTCGGTCCGGACGGGCACGTCGCCTCGCTGTTCCCCGGCCGGCCTGGGGTGGTGGCGACCGAGTCGGTCGTCGCGGTGCACGACAGCCCGAAGCCGCCGCCGGAGCGGGTCTCGCTGACGCTGCCGGCGATCCAGTCGGCCCGGGAGGTGTGGGTCGTCGTGGCTGGCGAGGAGAAGGCGGAGGCGGTCGCCGCGTCGTTCTCCGGCGCCGGGCCGATCACCGTTCCCGCGGCCGGCGCGGTCGGTCGGGAGCGCACCCTGTGGCTGGCCGACCGCGCCGCCGCCTCCCGCCTGCCGGGCTAGGCCAGGATCTTCGTCTTGCTGCGTGCGTACTCGGCGTCCGACAGGACGCCCTGGTCGTGCAGACGGGCGAGCTTGGCGAGCTCGTCCGCGCTGCTCGACGACGCGGCGGCGTCCCGCAGGTAGGCGCGCCAGGCCCGCTCGTCGCGCTCGGCGACGGCCTGGGTGCGCTCGTGCATGCTGCCGCCACGCACGATCAGGTAGGTGATCAGCCCGATGCAGGGCAGCACGATGATCGCCGCGGTCCAGGCCGCCTTGCCCCAGCCGGACAGATCATGGCTGCGGAACACGTCCGTGATGACGGCGAACAGCAGCCACATCCACAGGACGAAGGCAAAGAACCACAACATGTAGAGAAATACGGACAGCAACGGGAAGTCGGAACTCATCGCAACCCCTCCATCTCGCATCGTCACAGCGATCCGAGACTGAGGTGATACCCGGCGGTCAACCGAGCACTCGGCGCAGGACCGCGCGTCCCGCCGCGGACAGCTCGGTGGCGGGGTACGAGTAGTCGAGCGTGCCATCCGGCCGAAGGACGAGCACGTCGACACCGCCGACCAGGCAGGGCGCCGCGGCCTTGGTCGGTCGGTCCTCGATGCGGACCGTGGCCCCGTCGACGGCGATCAGCGCCACGTCGCCGGCGCAGCCGTAGGCGGAGTTCCGACTGGCGCCGACCGTGTCGCCGACCCGGCCCGCGCGCAGGTCGAGTTCCAGCGGAAAGGTCCTGTCGCCCTGCGCGACCCTGCCGTACCACCGGCCGACCATGCCCGCCGGCAGCGCCGCGGCCGGGGCGGCTGTACGCCGGCCGGGCTCCGCTTCCCCGCGGCCTGCGCCTCCGGCGGTGAGCAGAGGGATGGCGCCGGCGGCGAGAGCGGCGACCGCGAGCACGCCCACCAGCACCGCCACGAGACCGCGGCGACCCCACCGCGCGCTGCCATACCACCGGCCGGGGGACGGCGCGTCCTTCGACGGCTGTGTCCTCGGGGGCTCCGGCGGAGATGTGGCCGGCGGAGATGTGGCCGGCGGCGGCGTGGCCGGCAGAGGTGTGGCCGGCAGAGGTGTGGCCGGCAGAGGTGGGCTTGGGACCGCGGGCCGGATGGCGGGCTGGTGGGTGGACCAGGCGGTCCAGGTGGGGTCGGGGAACGGGCCGCCGGGTGGGGCGGCGGGGGCAGCTGGCGGGCGGTGGGCTGCTCGGGGGCCGGCGGGGCGGGGGGTGACGGGCAGGGCCCAGCGGAGCAGGGCCTGGGCGCCGTCGGCGCCGAGACGGCCGGCGGGGTTCTTCGCGAGCAGGCCGGCGATCGCCGGGGCGAGCGCGCCGGCCCGGGTGAAGGCGGGTGGCTGGCCGTGCACCACCGCACCGATCGTCAGCGGGATGGACTCGCGCTGGAACGGCGCGACGCCCTCGACGGCCAGGTAGAGGGTGGCGCCGAGGGAGAACAGGTCACCGAGCAGCGTCGCCGCCCCGCCGACGAGGCGTTCGGGCGCCATGTAGGCGGGGGTGCCGCCGCTGCCGCCACCGCCGGTCAGCGTCGGGTCCGACACGTGGGTGGCGATGCCGAAATCGGTCAGCAGCACCCGGCCGTCGTGGGCGAGCAGGATGTTCGACGGTTTGACGTCGCGGTGCAGCACACCGAGCTCCCGCCCGGCGACGAGGGCGTCGAGCACCGCGAGGCCGATCTCGGCGGTGCGGGGCACGGGCAGCGGGCCGGCGTGCTCGACCGTGGCGCCCAGGGTGTCGGCCGGCACGTAGTCCATCACGATCCACGGCAGGCCGTCCTGTTCGACGGCGTCGTGGACGGTGACGACGTGCGGGTTGCCCCGCAGCCGGGCCGCCGTGCGTGCCTCGCGCATCGCCGCGTCGACCTGGCCGGCGCGCTCGGCGGCGTCCAGCTCGGCCGGGAAGCGGATCTCCTTGACCGCGACGTCGACCCGCAGCATCTCGTCATGGGCCCGCCAGACGGTGCCCATCCCGCCCGCGCCGAGCCACTCGACGAGGCGGTAACGCCCCGCGACGAGCCGCCCGGCACCGAGAGCAGCCAGTGCCGGGCCTAGGAGGCGCCCCGCAGCTTCGCGAGCGCTTCGGCGAGGATCGCCTCGCCGTCCTTCTCGTTGCGTCGCTCCCGCACGTAGGCGAGATGCGTCTTGTACGGCTCGGTGCGGGGCGGGGCGGGGGTGTTCTCCCGGTCCCGACCCGCCGGGAAGCCGCAGCTCGGACAGTCCCACGTGTCGGGGACGGCCGCGTCCACCGCGAACGACGGCCTCGTCTCGTGCTCGTTGGCGCACCAGAAGGAGACGCGCTGGCGGGGCGCGGTCTCGCCGCGCTCCGCCTCTCCCATCGGTCCAGCCCCGACCCGGCTCCCCCGAATGGCGTTGCCACCTGCCACGGCCCGCGTGCTCCTTCGTCTCGTCCCATGGATGCAGCCCGGCGTTCCCGGCATACTGCTGTTTTCCCGGCATACTGCTGTTTCCCCGGCGCACAGGCCCCCGGTTGTCCCTCCGGGTACGTCCTGGTGGGAGTGTAGGCCGCCAGGGCCGGGCGGGGATGCACCGACCACCCCAACCCGGCCATGCGCAGCCGGGACAAGCCCGGACAGGGCGGTCCTTATCCGGAACCCAGCGACACCGCGGTCGGATCCGCCGTCCCCAGCGACGGCACGATCGTGTACGTCGTGACGTTCGCGCTGTGGAACTCCGGGGTGTGCACGACCGCGAGCGGAATGACCGCGGCACTGGCGACGACGGTCTGCTCGAGCGTGCTCCAGTCGCTGACCGCGGTCGTCTCGCTGCTCGCCCGCAGCGCCGCGTCGAGCTGGCGCAGGGCCGTCGGATCACGGTAGCCACCGTCCGCGGGCCGCGGGCCCACCCACGTCTCGTCCAGCAGCGGCTGGAAGACGGTGCGCCCGGCGTCGCCGTACCAGGAAGGGGTGATCCTGGTCAGCGCGAGGTCCCAGAACTGGCGCTGGGGCGTCACCGCGGCGGCGGCGAAACGGTCACCGGTGCGGATGCGGATGTCCAGCCGGATCCCGGCGCGGGCGAACGCGGTGCGCAGCGCCTCGGCGACCGCCGCGTCGGCGGGGCTGTCCGACGTCAGCAGCGACAGCGCTGTGACCGGGCCGCCGGGGGTCTGGCCGAGCGCCTCCCGACAGCGGGTCGGGTCACCGGTGCCCTGCGGGTCCGGGAACGGGTCGAGGTCGCTGTAGCCGGTCATCGGCGACTGCAGCAGGCTCGTCGCGGGGGTGGCGAAGTCGGGGCCGCCGAGGGCCGCGGCGAGGCTGGTCCGGTCGAGGCAGTACGGCAGCGCCTGGCGGATGGCGGACTCGCGCAGCGCGGCCGCGGACGGCCCGTCGAGGCCCACCGTGAGCGCCAGGGCGGTGCCGACGTCGTCTACGACCAGCCGCGGGTCGCGCGCCTTCGCCAGTTCCGCCGCGCGGGCGGCGGGCAGCGTGCCGTCGAGGGCCATGTCGGCGTCGCCGCGTTCCAGCTCCTGCTGCATCTGGTCGTCGGTCAGCCCGTCGGTGATCGTGATGTGGTCCGGCAGGGCGCGGCGGATGCCGTCCGAGGAGGCACTCCACGACGGGTTGCGGGCCAGCCGGTAGCCGGGGCCGTCGTCCGGCGACCCGGTGAGGCCCGGCGACACGGTGAACCGGTACGGGCCGGCCGAGATCAGGTTGTGCAGGTAGTCGGCCGAGTCCGGCGGGTAGGCCAGCGCCTCCAGCGGCACCGGCGAGGACGCGGGCAGCGCGAGCACGTCGACGAAGTCGTTCACCGGGGCGAGCAGGTGGAAGGCCACCGTGTCGTCGCCGACGATCTCGACGCCTTCGATGGTGTTGCCCTCGACGAAGGCGGCGGCGTCGGCGACCGGCGTCGCGGCCAGCTCGTCGCAGAACTGGCGGAAGCCGACGATCGTGGCGGCGAAGTAGCCACGCAACGGGGACGGGGACGGCGGGGTGCACAACCGCTTGATGCCGCGGGCGACGTCGTTGGCGGTGATCCGCCGCTGGTTCGGCGTGTCCCAGCGGGCGGCCGAACGCAGCCGGACGGTGTAGACGAGCCCGTTCTCGCTGACGATGGGCGCCCCGACGGCCAGGTCGGGGCGCGGCACGATCGCGTTCTCCGGGCTCGGGTCGGTCGGGTAGCTGTACAGCTGACGGGTGACGAGGCGGGCGACGGCCTGCTCGCCGGGCTCGTCGGCCCAGCCCGGATCGCCGCTGGGCATGCGGGCGGCGACGACGCGCAGGGTGCCGCCAGGCTTCGCGACGGGCGGGGGGGTCGTGGACGCGGCGGCCGGGGTGGCGCTCGCGGCCACCGGGCCGGAGCCACCGGACCCGCCGGAGCAGGCCGCGGCGGTGACGAGGACGGTGGCGAGAAGAAGGAGGACGCGAATGCGGTTCAATTCTTCAGCAGCAGGCCGAGGCCGATGATGCAGACGAACCAGACGAACCCCACCAGGATCGTCAGCCGGTCGAGGTTCTTCTCCACCACGGAGGAACCGCCGAGCGACGAGGACACGCCACCGCCGAACAGGGTCGACAGGCCGCCGCCCTTGGCCCGGTGCAGCAACACGAGCAGGATCATCAGCACGCTCGCGATGATCAGCGCGATCGACAGACCGATCGTCATTGCAGACCAGCTCCCGCTTCTCGGGGACGCGGCGGACGCCCCGCCGCCAGACACCGCACCAGACACCGCACCTCAGTAGACATCAACGTACCGCACCGGGAAGACCGGGCCCCCCGGGCATGACAGGGCCCGGCCGGTGTCGTGCTGGTACCGGCCGGGCCCGTGTCGTCGCGCCGCCGTCAGGCCGGCGGGCCGCTGCGCACGATGCCGACGAACTCCTCGGCGACGAGGCTCGCCCCGCCGACGAGACCGCCGTCGATGTCGGGCATGGTGAACAGCTCGCAGGCGTTCGCCGCCTTCACCGAACCGCCGTACAGCACCCGGATGCCGGCGGCTACCGACTCGCCGTACAGCTCGGCGAGCCGGCCGCGCACGGCGGCGCACATGTCCTGGGCGTCCTGCGCCGAGGCGGTGCGCCCGGTGCCGATCGCCCACACCGGCTCGTAGGCGATGACGATGGTCGCCGCCTGCTCGGCGGTGATGCCGGCCAGGGAGCCGCTGAGCTGGCCCAGCACGTGCTCGACGTGGGTGCCGGCGACCCGGATCGCCTCGACCTCGCCGACGCACAGGATCGGGGTGAGGCCGGCCGCGTACGCCGCCTTCGCCTTCGCGGCGACGGTGGCGTCGTATTCGTGGTGGTCGGCGCGGCGCTCGGAGTGCCCGACGACGACGTAGCTGCAGCCGAGCTTGGCGAGCATCGCGCCGCTGATGTCACCGGTGTGCGCGCCGGAGCCGTGCGGAGAGAGGTCCTGCGCGCCGTAGCCGAGGGCGAGCTTGTCCCCGTCGATCAGCGTCTGGACGCTGCGCAGGTCGGTGAACGGCGGCACGACGACGACCTCGACCGCCTCGAGCTCGGCCGGCTTGAGGTCGAACGCGACCTTCTGCACCAGAGCGATGGCCTCGAGGTGGTTGAGGTTCATCTTCCAGTTGCCGGCGACGAGCGTCCGCCGCCCGCTGCCCCTGTTCGTGCCCACGGTCCTGCCCTTCTCGGATCGTCCGCGTCCCAGCGGTGCCATGTCGATCGGCCCCGGTCTCAGACGCCGAGGGCCGCGAGGCCGGGCAGCGTCGCACCCTCGAGGTACTCGAGGCTCGCGCCACCGCCGGTGGAGATGTGACTGAAGCCGCTGTCGGGGATGCCCAGCGTGCGGACCGCCGCCGCGGAGTCCCCGCCGCCGACGACGGAGAACCCGTTGCCGGCGGCGATCGCCTCGGCGACGCCGCGGGTACCGGCGGCGAACGGCGCCATCTCGAAGACGCCCATCGGGCCGTTCCAGAACACGGTGACGGCACCACCGAGGCGCTCGGCGAACGCGCGGGTGGACGCGGGGCCGATGTCCAGGCCGAGCCAGCCCTCCTCGATGGCGTCCGCGGCGACGACCTTCGTCGCGGCGTCGGCGGCGAACCGGTCGGCGATGACGACGTCGGTGGGCAGCACGATCCGCTCGCCACCCTCGGCGAGCAGCTCCTTGCAGGTGTCGATCATCTCGGCCTCGAGCAGCGACGAGCCGACGCCGTGGCCGAGCGCGGCCAGGAAGGTGAAGCACATGCCACCGCCGACGAGCAGCGCGTCGACCTTCGGCAGCAGGGCGCGGATGACGCCGAGCTTGTCGGAGACCTTCGAGCCGCCGAGGACGACCGCGTACGGCCGCTCGGGGGTGGCGCTCAGCCGGCGCAGCACGTCGAGCTCGGTGAGAACCAGCCGGCCGGCGGCGTGCGGCAGCCGCTTGGGCACGTCGACGACGCTCGCGTGCGCGCGGTGCACGGCGCCGAACGCGTCCCCGACGTAGAACTCGGCGAGCGCGGCCAGCGCGTCCGCGAACGCGGCCCGGACCACGGCGTCCTTGCTGGTCTCGCCCGGGTTGAAGCGCAGGTTCTCCAGCATCGCCACCTCGCCGTCGGCCAGCGCGCCGACGACCTCGCGGGCCCGCTCCCCGGCGATGTCGCCGCTGCCGTCGCCGGCGAAGGCCACCGGGCGGCCGAGCAGTTCCCCGAGCCGGGCCGCGACCGGCTCCAGCGAGTACTTCGCGTCGGGCTCGCCCTTGGGGCGGCCCAGGTGGGAGGTCACGATCACCCGGGCGCCGCGGTCGAGCAGCGCGGCGATCGTCGGGACGCTGGCGCGGACCCGGCCGTCGTCGGTGATGCGCGGGGCGTCGCCGGAGCGGTCCAGCGGCACGTTGAGGTCGCTGCGGACCAGGACGCGGTGCCCGGCGACCTGCAGGTCGTCGATCGTCCTCACTCTTCGCTACTCCAGGGGTTCGAGGCCGGGAACTGCGGGATCGGGGCCGGAACCGGCGAGTGCCGGCCCCGGCCCGGGTGACGGGAACCTAGAGCCGGGCGCCGACCAGCGCGGTCAGGTCGACCAGGCGGTTGGAGTAGCCCCACTCGTTGTCGTACCAGCCGATGACCTTGACCTGGTTGCCGGCGGACATCGTCAGCAGCGAGTCGAAAGTGCACGAGGCCGGGGTGTTCACGATGTCCGAGGAGACGATCGGGTCCTCGGTGTAGACCAGGTAGCCCTTGAGCGGGCCCTCGGCGGCCGCCTTGAACGCCGCGTTGACCTCCTCCTTGCTCGCCGGCTTCGCGAGCGTGGCGACGAGGTCGGTGACCGAGCCGTCGAGCACCGGCACGCGCATGGCCAGGCCGTCGAGCTTGCCCTTGAGCTGCGGCAGGACCAGCGCGGTGGCCTTGGCGGCACCGGTGGTGGTCGGGATGATGTTCTGCGCCGCCGCCCGGGCCCGGCGCAGGTCCGAGTGCGGGAAGTCCAGGATGACCTGGTCGTTGGTGTAGGCGTGCACGGTGGTCATGAGGCCCTGGGTGATGCCGAAAGCCTCGTCGAGCACCTTCGCCAGCGGCGCCACGCAGTTCGTGGTGCAGGAGGCGTTGGACAGGATGTGGTGCGTCGCCGGGTCGTAGGCGTCGTCGTTCACGCCCATGACGACGGTGATGTCCTCGTCCTTGGCCGGAGCCGAGATGATGACCTTCTTCGCGCCCGCGGCGATGTGCTTGCCGGCGTCGGCGGCCTTGGTGAAGCGGCCGGTGGACTCGATGACGATGTCCACGCCCAGCTCGCCCCAGGGCAGCGCGGCCGGGTCCCGCTCGGCGAGGACCTTGATCAGCGTGTCGCCGACCTTGATGCCGCCGTCGGTGACGCTGACGGGCGAGGCCAGCGTGCCGAGCGTGGTGTCGTACTTCAGCAGATGCGCGAGGGTCTTGTTGTCGGTCAGGTCGTTCACGGCGACGATCTCGAGGTCGCTGCGCTTGCTCGCCGCGAGCGCCCGCCAGAAGTTACGGCCGATCCGCCCGAAGCCGTTGACACCCACCCGCGTAGCCACGTCCTGGACTCCCTACCGTTGTGTCTCGTCGTTATCGATGTGTCGAGGGAGGAGCCTAACGAGTTCGCACATCATCGGCGGTAATCCGAAGCGTGCGGTGTTGGTCTCCTCACACGAGGCCGCCCGCCCGCCGACGGCACTGCTTCCCGTCAGCCACGCCAGCGTGCCGTGGCCGGAGGGACCGCCGCCGCCCCGCACGGCCCCCTGGCCTGGAACGACGCACCAGCCGGGCCGGCACCGTCCGGCGTGGGCGCCCGTCCGGACGCGCCCCGCCGTGGGGCCGGTCCCGCTCCCGCGGGCGATCCCGATGGTGCTACACGGGTCATTATTCCACGCGGACCGGGCATCGTTGATCAGGGCCCGACCGGTCGGCGCGGCGGCCGCATTTGCCGATCTGGTTAGCGAAATGCCCGGAATCAACCAAATAGTATATTGTCGCGCTTCAGGCGTTCTCCAGGAGATCCGGTGAGACGCTCGCCTCGGTATTGGGGATACCGAGGGCGTGAGCGCGCTTGTCCGCGAGCGCGAGCAGCCGGCGGATCCGACCGGCGACCGCGTCCTTGGTCAGCGGCGGATCGGCCAGCGCGCCCAGCTCCTCCAGCGACGCCTGGGCGTGCTCGAGGCGCAGCCGGCCGGCGGCGAGCAGGTGCTCGGGCGCGTCCTCACCGAGGATGCGCATCGCCGCCTGCACCCGCGCCCCCGCGGCGACGGCCGCGCGGGCCGAGCGGCGCAGGTTCGCGTCGTCGAAGTTCGCCAGCCGGTTCGCCGTCGCCCGGACCTCGCGGCGCATCCGCCGCTCCTCCCAGGCCAGCAGGCTCTCGTGGGCGCCGATACGGGTCAGCAGCGCGCCGATCGCGTCGCCGTCTCGGATGACGACCCGGTCGACGCCGCGCACGTCGCGGCTCTTCGCCTGCACGCCGAGTCGCCGCGCCGCGCCGACCAGCGCCAGCGCCGCCTCCGGCCCCGGCGAGGTGACCTCCAGCGAGCAGGACCGGCCGGGCTCCGTCAGCGACCCATGGGCGAGGAACGCGCCCCGCCAGGCCGCCGCCGCGTCGCACGCCGACCCGGTGACGACCTGCGGCGGCAGACCGCGCACCGGCCGGCCCCGCTGGTCGAGCAGCCCGGTGGAGCGGGCGAGCTGCTCGCCGTCGCGCTCCACCCGGACGATGTAGCGCACCGAGCGGCGCAGGCCGCCCGCGGCGAGCACCGCCACGGTGGACGGGAACCCGAACACCTCCGCGACCTCACGGCGCAGCCGGCGCGCGGTCGCGCCCGTGTCCAGCTCCGCCTCGACGACGATTCGGCCCCCGACGATGTGCAGTCCCCCGCCGAAACGCAGCAGGGCGGCCATTTCGGCCCGCCGGCAGCAGGGCTTCGCGACCCGCAGCCGGCTCAGTTCGTCCTTGACGGTGGCCGTCATCGCCGCCACACCGATCACTCCTTGGCTTCACCGGATGAGGTCCGGCGAACCGCTCCGCCGGACGATGGGTACGTGGTGACCGGCCGCCGGGAGGAGGCGGGCGGTCCAGTGCGGGCGGCGGGCGGTGCGGGCACCGCCGCTGCCGGCCGCGGCAGGGCCGCGAACAGCGTCCGGAAGGCGGCGGCGAGCAGGGCCGGATCGTGCACGGGAGCGCCGGGCACCCGCACCGGCGCCAGGTGCAGCAGCGCCCCGAGCTCGGCCGCCGCCCGGGTCAGGGGATCCGGCTCGGGCACCGCCGTCGGGTCGGCGAGGACGACGTCCACGCACAGGCCGGGCACGTGCCGGCGCAGCGCCTCCAGGTGCGCCGGCGGGGTGTAGCCGGCGGTCTCGCCGGGCTGGGCGGCCAGGTTCAGAACCATCACCCGGCGCGCCCGCGACTGGGTGATGGCCTCGCGCATGCCAGGCACCAGCAGGTGCGGCAGCATGCTCGTGTACAGGGAGCCGGGGCCGAGCACGAGCCAGTCGGCGGCCCGCACCGCCGCGACCGCCTCCGCGCAGGGCGCCGGCGCCGCCGGGGTGAGCCGCACGCCGACCACCCGGCCGGCCGTGGTCGCCACGGCCGCCTGCCCACGGACCTCGCTCGTCGCCGCCGGCGCCGCCGGGTCGAGACCCGCGACGTCGGCGACGATGTCGATGCCCTCGGTGGCCAGCGGCAGCACCCGCCCACGCACCCCGAGCAGGACGGCGGCCAGGTCCAGCGCGGCCACCGGCGAGCCGGTGCGCTCCGCGAGCCCGGTGAGCACGAGGTTGCCGACCGCGTGCCCGGCCAGCGGACCGTCGCCGCCGAAACGGTGCTGGAACAGCTCCGCCCACGTCGCCGGGACCCCGCCCGGCTCGGCCAGGGCGGCCAGGGCCATCCGCAGGTCGCCCATGGGCAGCGCGCCGAGCTCGGTGCGCAGCCGGCCGGACGAACCGCCGTCGTCGCCGACGGTGACGACGGCGGTGAGCGACGGGGTGAGCCCACGCAGCGCCGCCAGCGAGGCGGCGAGGCCGTGGCCGCCGCCGAACGCGACGACCGACGGTCCGGCGGACGGAGTGGGATCCGGCACGCTCACTCCCGTCCCAGGTCGCGGTGCACGACCCGGACCCCGACACCGTCGGCGGCGAGGCGCACGCCGAGCTGCTCCGCCATGGCGACGCTGCGGTGCTTGCCGCCGGTACAGCCGACGGCGAGCGTCAGGTACCGCTTGCCCTCCCGGGCATAGCCGTCGCCCACCAGGCGCAGCAGCGCCGCGTACTGGTCGAGGAACTCGGCGGCGCCCGGCTGGGCCAGCACGTAGTCCCGCACCTGCGGATCACGCCCGGTGTAGGGGCGCAGCTCCTCCACCCAGTGCGGGTTGGGCAGGAAGCGGCAGTCGGCGACGAGGTCGGCGTCCAGCGGCAGGCCGTACTTGTACCCGAACGACACGACCGTCGCGTTGAGCCGGTTCGCGGTCGGCAGCCCGAACGCCGCGTCGATCTTCGAGCGCAGCTCGTGCACGTTCAGGTCGGTGGTGTCCAGCACGAGGTCTGCCTCGCCCCGCAGCTCGGCGAGCAGGGCCCGCTCCCGGCCAATGCCGTCGACGACCCGCCCGTCGCCCTGCAGCGGGTGCGGCCTTCGGACGTGGTCGAAGCGGCGGATGAGCGCGTCGTCGCTGGCCTCGAGGAACAGCATCCGCGGATGCATGCCGCGGGCGTCGAGGGCGGCGACGGCGGCCCGCAGGTCGGAGAAGAAAGCCCGCCCACGCACGTCGACGACGACGGCGATGCGGCTGACCGCGCCGCCGGAGCGATGGCCGAGCTCGGCCATCGTGGACAGTAGCCCGGGTGGCAGGTTGTCGACGACGAACCAGCCGAGGTCCTCCAGGCACTTGGCCGCCGTGCTGCGGCCCGCCCCGGACAGCCCGGTGATGATCGCGAGATCGAGGGTGGGGGTGGTCATGACACGCTCCCCGCGTCGGCATGCTCCGCGTCGGCATGGTCCGCGACCGGACCGTCGTCGAGGATCTCACCGGTGGCCGGGTCGACGGCGGGCGCGGGTGCCGAGACGCCCCCTGGGGCGGAGCGGGCGAGGGTGGCGAGGATCGCCTCGGCCGTGCGCGGGCCGATCCCGGGCACCTCGGTGAGCTGCTCGACGCTGGCCGCCCGCACCTTCGCGACCGAGCCGAACCGCCGCAGCAGCGCCTTGCGCCGGGTCTCCCCCAGCCCCGGCACCTCGTCGAGGGCGGAGACCACCATGGCGG
Organism: Frankia sp. RB5; assembly: GCF_059816245.1. Taxonomy (NCBI): domain Bacteria; kingdom Bacillati; phylum Actinomycetota; class Actinomycetes; order Frankiales; family Frankiaceae; genus Frankia; species Frankia sp. RB5. Next base: position 13,856 of record NZ_JCBATA010000039.1, on the reverse strand, counting down.
CGGACCGCTTCTGCCGGTGGTAGGTGATCGCGAACCGGTGCGCCTCGTCGCGCACCCGTTGGAGCAGGTAGAGCGCCTCGGACGTGCGCGGCAGGATCACCGGCTCGTCGCTGCCGGGCAGCCAGACCTCCTCGAGGCGTTTGGCGAGCCCGCACAGCGCCACCCCGCCGGGCCCGTCGTCGATGCCGAGCTCGTCGAGGGCGCGGGCGGCAGCGGCGACCTGCGGCGCGCCGCCGTCGACGACGACGAGGTTCGGCGGGTAGGCGAACTTCCGCGGCCGGCCGGTGTCCGGATCGATCGGCCCCCCGGCGGCCTCCCCACCGCCCGCGGCGTCGGCGTCGGCGTTGGCGTTGGCGTCGGCCGTGGCGAGGGCGTCCGCGCTGGCCGCGTCGTCCGGGGTGTCCGCGATGCCGACGAGCTCGCCGGTGCGGGACCTCTCGGCGAGGTAGCGGGAGAAGCGGCGGTGGATCGTCTCGTGCATGCTCGCTACGTCGTCGGTCGCGCCGTCCGACGCGGCGCCGCGGATGGAGAAGCGGCGGTACTCGGACTTGCGGGCCAGCCCGTCCTCGAAGACGACCATGCTCGCGACGACGTTGGTCCCCTGGATGTTGGAGACGTCGAAGCACTCGATGCGCAGCGGCGCGTCCGGCAGCTCCAGGGTCTCCTGCAGCTCGGCGAGCGCCCGGCTGCGCGCGGTCAGGTCACTGGCCCGCTTCGTGCGGTGCAGCGCGAGCACCTGGCGGGCGTTGCGCTCGACGGTCTCCAGCAGCGTGCGCTTGTCGCCCCGGCGGGGCACCCGCAGGTCCACCCGGCCACCGCGGATCTCGCCGAGCAGCTCGGTCACGGCGTCCGCGTCCGGCGGCAGGACGGGGACGAGCACCTCCCGCGGCACCCCGGCACCACCGTCCGCCGGCGCCCCGCCTCCCGACGGCTGCCCATCGCCGGCCGGCGCCCCACCGTCCAGGTACTCCTGGGTGAGGAACTGCTCGACGAGGTCGGCGGTCGTCACCTCGTCGACCTTGTCGATGACCCAGCCGCGCTGGCCGCGCACCCGCCCGCCGCGCACGTGGAAGATGGCGACGGCGGCCTCCAGCTCGTCCTCGGCGAGAGCGATCACGTCGGCGTCGGTGTCGTCGGGCAGCACGACGGCCTGCTTCTCGATGGCCCGGCGCAGCGCCCCGGCGTCGTCGCGCAGCCGGGCGGCCCGCTCGTACTCCTGGGCCTGTGCGGCCTCGCGCATCTCGCGCTCCAGCCGGCGCAGGTAGCGCGCGGTGTGACCGGACATGAAGTCGCAGAAGTCGTCGACGATCGCCCGGTGGGTCTCGGCGTCGACCCGGCCGACGCACGGCGCCGAGCAGCGGTCGATGTAACCGAGCAGGCACGGCCGGCCGACCTGCCCGGCCCGCTTGAACACCCCGGCCGAGCAGGTGCGTGCGGGGAACACGCGCAGCAGCAGGTCCAGGGTCTCGCGGATCGCCCAGGCATGGGCGTACGGGCCGAAATACCGCACGCCCCGGCGCTTCGGCCCGCGCATCACCTGCAGCCGCGGGAACTCCTCGTGCAGCGTCACGGCGAGACTCGGGTAGCTCTTGTCGTCGCGGTAGCGGACGTTGAAGCGCGGGTCGAACTGCTTGATCCAGGTGAACTCCAGCTGGAGCGCCTCGACCTCGGTGGTGACGACGGTCCAGTCCACGGCGCTCGCGGTGCGGACCATGGTCTGGGTGCGGGGGTGCAGCGTGTACGGATCGGCGAAGTAGTTGGCCAGCCGGGCCCGCAGGTTCTTGGCCTTGCCGACGTAGAGCACGCGGCCGTGCTCGTCGCGGAAGCGATAGACGCCGGGGGTCTCGGGAATCGAGCCCGGCGGGGGCCGGTAGGACGCCGGATCAGCCATGAACCGAGCCTACGGCGACCATCATCCGGAACGAGCAGCACCTGCACGTAACCATTTCATCACGCATAGCTCGGAGCCTCCACGGCGGGTCCTCGCGAAGCGTCTCGGAGGAGTGACGGACGGGAGTGGAGCCATGGGCGTAAAGTAATCACATCTACACCTTCCGCTGTCGTGGGTCACCCCGCTGGCGCCCGGGCGAGGGGGCTGCGACCCTCGACACACCGGGCAAGCGAACCGAGGGAGCCAGCACGTGCTTGGAAAGGACGTCACGGCGGAGTTCGTCGTGGACGACGGGGCCAGCCGCGGGCGGGTCACGGTGCTCCAGTTCGGCTGGCGCGCCTGCGACCCGTTGGCCGTGTCCCTGTCGCTGGTGTCCAGGCCGGAGCACCCCGCGCTGCCGCAGGGCACCTGGGTGGCGCCCCGCGACGCGCTGCGCACCGGGCTGGAGACGGCCGTGGGCGACGGCGACGTGCGCATCGGCCCGGACCCGGCACGCCGCGGCGTCCGGCTGGACCTGCTCGACGGCGGCCAGCGCCGGGTGGTGGTGGTCGCGACCTCGTCCCTGCGCCGCTTCCTGGACCGCACCGAGCGGCTCGTCCCCACCGGCCAGGAGCACACCGAGGCGGAACTCGACACGGTCCTGGCCGACCTGCTGGAGAACTGACAGGCCTCCCCCGGCCGCCCGTCCCGATCCCGCCGCCGGCCTCAGCGGGCCGCCGCGGCCTCGGCGAGGCGCCGGCCGCGCCCCCCGTTCTTTCCGGGGCGCGCCTCGGCGGCGGCGACCCGGTCGCCGAGGATCTCCCGGAGGAAGACGGCGGTGTGGCTCTCGGCCACCGCAGCCACCGTCTCCGGTGCCCCCTGGGCGACGACCCGGCCGCCGCCGGTGCCCCCCTCCGGTCCCATGTCGACGATCCAGTCGGCCGTCTTGATCACGTCGAGGTTGTGCTCGATGACGATCACCGTGTTGCCGGCGTCGACCAGCCGGCCGAGCACGCCGAGCAGCTTGCGGATGTCCTCGAAGTGCAGGCCCGTCGTCGGCTCGTCCAGGACGTAGACCGTGCGGCCGGTGGAGCGCCGCTGCAGCTCGCCGGCGAGCTTGACCCGCTGGGCCTCACCGCCGGACAGCGTCGGCGCGCTCTGGCCGAGGCGCACGTAGCCGAGGCCGACGTCGTTCAGGGTGCGCAGGTGGCGGGCGATCGCCGGGACGGCGGCGAAGAACTCGGCGCCCTCCTCGATCGGCATGTCGAGGATCTCGGCGATGTTGCGGCCCTTGTAGTGGACCTCCAGCGTCTCCCGGTTGTACCGGGCGCCGTGACAGATCTCACACGGAACGTAGACGTCCGGCAGGAAGTTCATCTCGATCTTGATGGTGCCGTCGCCGGAGCAGGCCTCGCAGCGGCCGCCCTTGACGTTGAACGAGAACCGGCCGGGAAGGTAGCCACGCACCTTCGCCTCGGTCGTCTCGGCGAACAGGCGGCGGATGTGGTCGAACACGCCGGTGTAGGTCGCCGGGTTGGAGCGTGGCGTCCGCCCGATCGGCGACTGGTCGACCCGCACGGCCTTGTCCAGGTGGTCGAGCCCGCTGACGGTGCGGTGCCGGCCGGGCACCTCGCGGGCGCCGTTGAGCCGGTTGGCGAGCACGGTGGCGAGGATGTCGTTGACCAGCGTCGACTTGCCGGAGCCGGACACTCCGGTGACGGCGACGAAGCAGCCGAGCGGGAACGACACGGTGACGTCGCGCAGGTTGTGCTCGCGGGCGCCGTGGACGGTCAGCGCCCGGCCCTTGGTCGGCGTGCGACGGATGTCGGGCACCGGGATCTGCCGGCGGCCGGACAGGTAGGCGCCGGTCATCGACTCCTCGCTGGCCAGCAGGTCCGCCACCGGCCCGGAGACGACGACCCGCCCGCCGTGCTCCCCCGCGCCGGGCCCGATGTCGACCACCCAGTCCGACGCCCGGATCGTGTCCTCGTCGTGCTCGACGACGATGAGCGTGTTACCGAGGTCACGCAGCCGCAGCAGGGTCTGGATGAGCCGGCGGTTGTCCCGCTGGTGCAGGCCGATGGACGGCTCGTCGAGCACGTACAGGACGCCGACGAGACCGGAGCCGATCTGGGTGGCGAGCCGGATGCGCTGTGCCTCGCCGCCGGCGAGCGTCCCGGCGGCGCGGTCGAGGGAGAGGTAGTCGAGGCCGACGTCGAGCAGGAAGGTCAGCCGCGCGTCGACCTCCCTGATCACCCGGCCGGCGATGGTCTGCTCCCGCTCGGTGAGCTCCAGCTCCCGCAGGAACGCCGCGCACTCGCCGATGGCCATTCCGGACACCTCGGCGATCGACCGCCCGCCAACGGTCACCGCCAGCGACTCGGGCCGCAGCCGCGCGCCCCGGCAGGCCGGGCACGGCACGTCGCGCATGTAACCCTCGTACCGCTCGCGGCTGCTGTCGGACTCGGCCTCCCGGTGCCGCCGGCCGAGGAACGCGATCACACCCTCGAACGAGGTGTAGTAGGAGCGCTTGCGGCCGTAGCGGTTGGTGTAGCCGACGTGGATCTCCGTCTCGCCACTACCGTGCAGCACCGCCTTGCGGGCCCGCTCGGGCAGGCCCTCCCAGGGCGTGTCCATCCGGAAGCTGAGGTCCTCGGCGAGGGCGGTGAGCAGCCGCTCGAAGTACTCCTTGTTGTGCCCCGCGGACCAGGGGGCGATCGCGCCCTGCGCCAGCGACAGCGTCGGGTCGGGCACGACGAGCTCGGGGTCGACCTCCTTGCGGGTGCCGAGGCCGGTGCACTCCGGGCAGGCGCCGTACGGCGAGTTGAACGAGAACGACCGCGGTTCGAGCTCCTCGAAGGAAAGGTCGTCGTAGAGGCAAGCGAGGTGCTCGGAGTACATTCGCTCGCGCTCCGGGTCCTCCGCCGGCCGGTCGACGAAGTCGACGAGGACGAGCCCGCCGCCGAGGCGCAGCGCCGTCTCCACCGAGTCGGTGAGCCGCTGCTTGGCGGACGCCTTCGCCGCCAGCCGGTCGACGACGACCTCGATGGTGTGCTTGCGCTGCTTCTCAAGCTTCGGCACGTCGGTGAGGGCGACGACGGTGCCGTCGACCCGGGCCCGGGCGAACCCGGAACTCTGCAGCTCGGCGAACAGGTCGACGTACTCGCCCTTGCGCCCGCGCACCACCGGGGCGAGCACCTGGAAGCGGGTGCCCTCGGGCAGCTCGAGCAGCCGGTCGACGATCTGCTGCGGGGTCTGCCGGGAGATCGGCCGCCCGCACTTCGGGCAGTGCGGCCGGCCTGCGCGGGCGAACAGCAGCCGCAGGTAGTCGTAGACCTCGGTGATGGTGCCGACGGTGGACCGCGGGTTGCGCGAGGTCGACTTCTGGTCGATGGAGACCGCCGGCGACAGGCCCTCGATGAAGTCGACGTCCGGCTTGTCCATCTGGCCGAGGAACTGGCGCGCGTACGCGGACAGCGACTCGACGTAGCGCCGCTGACCCTCGGCGAAGATCGTGTCGAACGCGAGGCTCGACTTGCCCGACCCCGACATCCCGGTGAAGACGATCAGCCCGTCCCGGGGCAGATCGAGATCGACGTCGCGGAGGTTGTGCTCACGCGCGCCACGCACGACAAGTCGGTCGGCCATCGTCGATCCCTCGTGATCTTCCGGAAAATCGGACCTGGTCGGGTGTGGCCATGCTACGGACGGGGTCCGACAGTTTTCGTGGCCGCCCGCCGGCGCCACCGCAGGACCGGGCGCGCCCGCCTCCGCGTCGCCCGCCACCCGCCGGACCGTAACGACCTGACGGATGATGGTGTTCCACCCACGTGTGGTCCCAGCACGGTCCGCCCAGCCCCGCCGGGGGCGAGAGGAGTCCCCTCCATGACCAGCGAGCACGACACCGCCACGCCCGCGGCCGGCGGCGCCTACACGGGCCGGGTCACCGTCGGCGGCCCGGCCGACACCCGCGCGCTACCCGGCCTGATGGTGACGAAGGTCGCGGTCGGCCCGATGAACAACAACGCCTATCTGCTGCGCTGCCCCACCACCGGCGAACAGCTGCTCATCGACGCCGCGAACGAACCCGGCACCCTGCTCACCCTGATCGGCGACGCCGGTCTCGCCACCGTGGTCACCAGTCACCGCCACAGCGACCATGTCCAGGCCCTCGCCGAGGTCGTGGCCGCCACCGGCGCGACCACGGTCGCCCATGCCGACGACGCAGCCGAGATCCCGGTACCGACCGCTCGGATCATTCACGACGGCGACGGGGTCACCGTCGGCCGCGCCACCCTGCGGGCGATCCACCTCGTCGGCCACACCCCCGGCTCGGTGGCCCTGCTCTACGACGCCGACCCCGCCGCCCCGCACCTGTTCACCGGCGACTGCCTGTTCCCCGGCGGCCCCGGCAACACCTTCGGTGACGCGGACGCCTTCACCACCCTCATGGACGACCTGGAGCGCAAGGTCTTCGGCCCCCTGCCGGATGAGACGTGGATCTACCCCGGCCACGGCGACGACACCACCCTCGGCGCCGAACGCCCCCACCTCGCCGAATGGCGCTCCCGCGGCTGGTGATCAGCCCACCCGCGGGGCTGTCAGCGCAGGCCAGGGTGCCGGACTGATAGGCCCCTCGGTCTCGCCTGCGACCACACGGAGACTGCGACCACACAGAGACAAGGGCCGCTGGCGAGGTGTGGGTCAGCGGCGGGCGGTGATGTGGAACATGGTGACGGTGGCGGTGATCGGGTCCGGGGCGGCGCCGTCCTGGAGGGTGGCCAGCCAGGTGGTGAGTGAGGCGGGCTGAGGTTCGAGGCGGGCGACCGTGCGGCTGACGTCCAGCAGGGCGTCGACGGCGGCGAAGCCCTCGGCCGTGACGAGGTGGCCGGACAGGGCGACGTCCCGAAAGCCCGCCTGACGGGCCATCCGCGGGAGGTCCCGGCCGATCCAGCCGTGGCGGAAACCGTCACACCACGCGTCGGTGAAGCGGCGGGTGGCCGCACGGACGGCGCTGGTGATCGTCACTGTGCCGCAGTCGGGTTCGACGAGCGCCATCCGGCCGCCCGGCCGTAGCACCCGGTACGCCTCGGCGAGCACGCGCGACGGTTCGTCGAGGTGCATGAGCAGCCGGTCGGCCTTCACCGCGTCCAGCGAGGACTCGTCGAGGTCGAGATCGTCCGCCGAGCCGACGGTGAACGAGACGTTCGCCAGGCCGTCCGGGACGCGAGCGCGGGCCAGTTCGACCAGTCTGGCGCTCAGATCGACGCCGACACAGGAACCCGTCGGGCCGACGGTGGCCCCGATCGCGAGAACGTCGTGCCCGAGACCCGAGCCGAGATCCGCCACCGCGGAATCCGGCCGCAGGTCCAGATCCGCCAGGACGGCCTTCTTGTACGCGCGGAAGGACGGCAGCGTGTACTGCAGTTCGATGGTGTCGACCACGTCGTGGATGTTCCGGCCCTGATCGGCCTGGCGGAACGCGTCTCCGCGGGAGACCGGGACGTCGGTGGATTCCTTCGGGTTCCGCACGGTTGTCCTTTCCCTGTCCGCACAACACCCCCGTACACAGCCCTCACGGTAGCGAGGTACTGCTTTCGGAGCAGCCTGCTGAGAGCCGGGCGTACAACGGACGTCGGGCATCCCCGCAGAAGACGAACAGCAAACGAACTACTGGTGGCTTCGCCGGCGGATCCCGCTATCCGCCGGCCAGCTCCTGCCGGGGCAGGCGGCCGAGGCGGTGGCGGGCCGCGGCGGGGACGGCGTTCCAGCGGGAGCGCACCGCGGGTTCCCAGGACGGGCGGACCAGGCCGCCGAGGAGACCGGCGAGGATGCGGGCGGCGCGCAGCGCGTCGTGCGGATGGCCGGTCACGAGCTTGCGGGCGGTCAGCAGGACGAGCTGACCGGCGTACACCGCGGGCCAGGCCCAGCCGAGCGACGCGCGGTGGCGGCGGGCGTAGAGGGCGCCGGCACGGCCGAGTTCGGCGTGCAGCAGTCCGGAGCGCCCGACGGTCTCGCCGCCGAGGTGGACCACCGGCCACTCGTCGTCGGCCCAGGCGATCCGGCCTGCGGCCGCGTGCAGCCGCGCGAACAGGTCCGTCTCCTCGTAGTACATCCAGAACGACGGGTCGAAGCCGCCCATCCGCAGGAAGGTCGGCACGCGGATGGCGAAGAACGCGCCGACGGGATAGCGCAGGTCAGGCCAGCGGGCGACGGCGGCCGCCTCCCCGCGCACGGCGATGAAGGCGCTGGTCCGCGGGGTGGGCAGGACCGTCCTCGAGCGCGCCGGCGGGCCGCCGGCGGTGGCGAGGAACGGGAAGGCGACCGCGTCGACGGACGGCGGGTACCAGGCGAGCAGCTTGGGCAGCACGTCCGCGGTGTCGGCGGGGATCGTCACGTCGCTGTTGACGACGAGCAGCCACTCCGGCGCCGATCCGTCCTCGAGCTCGGCGCGGACGGCGACGTTCACCGCCGTGCCGTAGCCGACGTTGCCCTGCCCCTCGAGGACGCGCACCCCGTCCGGCACGGGGCAGTCGCCGAGCGTGTCGTTCTCGACCAGCACCACCCGGGAGCCTCTGATCGCCACCAGAGCCGAAAGCAACCGGTGCAGATGGGTCGAGCCACCATAGGAGACGACGACCGCCAACAGAGGGTGCATTATCCGCCTTCAGTAGAAGAGAAATCCGGAAACTTCTTCAATCGGTTAAGGCCGGCAGCGACGCACGTTCGGCGCGATGGGATCACACCGGACAAGGGCGATCAGTCGGAATTCGGCAGTGGCCGCCGCGAAGGCGGCCGGGCCTGCGGTGCGCCGCTAACCGGCCGGAACGGACCCACCCCGGTCCATCGACCCGGACACCGACCGCCACCAGGGTAACGACCTGGCTGTGGCGGTCCAGGTTCTTCCTTCCGGCGAGTCGCACCCGCTCTTCCCGCGCCATAGGCACCACGTCGCACGAGTATCACCGCCGATCCACGTGAAATGCGAACCGAAAACGCACACCGTGACCCCGCCGCGACGACAACGAGAACACAAATAATGGATCTCTCGGGTGGCGCACACCCCGGGGCCGCCGTGCGCGACTGTCGCCGCGGGCCGCGGGCTCCCCCGGGCCGACGGACACCTCGGCGACGACGCACCGGCGCGCCGCGTCCCGGGAAGGGCGCCCCCAACGCCCGCGGAAGGCCGGCGGCGCCGCGCTACCCGCCGGCGGCGTCGGCCTGGCGGCGCAGGCCCGGGTCGGATGGCCGTGAGTTGATGGAAGTCCGCCGTTTCGCCATCAGTCATGACAGCGCCCTGTCAACGTGGAACGCATGCCGCACCCAGATCGACTGACCGCGATCGTCGAGGAGCTGCGCCGGGCCGGACCCGCCGGGCGCACAGCCGCGAGCCTGGCGGCCCGACTGGACGTCAGTGTACGGACGATTCGCCGGGATCTCCTTGTCCTCCAGGGCGCCGGGGTGCCGGTGGGGGGGATCTCGGGGCCGGGCGGCGGCTACGTGCTCGCCCAGCACGCGATGCTGCCGCCGGTCGCCCTCACCCAGGGCCAGGCCACCGCGGCGGCCGTGGCCTTGGCCGCCGCCTCCACCGGCCCGCTGACCCGGGACGGCGCGGCGGCCCTGGAGAAGCTGCTCGACACCATGCCCCCGGCGGAGCAGAAGCAGGTCGCCGAGGTGGCGTCGCGGGGCTGGGCGGCTCCCCCGGCGGTCATCCGCTCGGCGCTGGCCGCCACCGTCGAGGAGGCGCTGCGCGGTGGCCAGATCCTGGTCATCGACTACCAGGACGCGGCCGGCAGCCGCACGGTCGGCCGCCGGGTCGAGCCCCATCTGCTCGCCTTCACCGGCGGCCAGTGGTACCTGCTGGCCTGGTGCCTGGAGCGGCGGGGGCCGCGGTGGTTCCGCTGGGACCGCATCTCCCGCGCGGTGAACACCGGCCAGCAGATGGCCGACAGGGACCCGTTCGCCCTGTTCACGGCGCCGCCGCCCGGTCCGCGGCGGATCCGCCGGGCGCCCGCCCAGGGCGAGCCGGCTCGCCCCACCTGACGGGCGCCCGGGCCCGGTGGCACCGGCCACCAGGCGGCCTAGCCGCGAGGCCCGGAGTCCGACCCGGCGCCACGGGCCGGGACGGCCGTCCGGTCGTCGTCGGCGACGTGCTGACCACCAGCCGTGTGCTGACCACCAGCCGTGTGCTCACCACCGGAGACCGCCGGGCTGGCTGGCGCGGGCTCGTCCGGTGCCTCCTTGTGCGGAGGCTCGGTGCGCAGCGACCAGATGATCGAGGCGGCCAGCGCCACGGCGATCACGCCGAGGGACAGCCCGATCGGCATGTGCCACACGTCCGTGAGCAGCATCTTGACCCCGATGAAGGCCAGGATGAACGCGAGGCCGGTGGCGAGGTGGTGGAAGCGTTCCATCAGCCCGGACAGCAGGAAGAACAACGACCGCAGGCCCAGGATGGCCAGCGCGTTGCTGGTGTAGACGAGGAAGGTCTCGTCGGTCACACCGAGCGCGGCGGGCACCGAGTCGAAGGCGAACAGCACGTCGGCGGTCTCGATCGCGACGAGGACGGCGAGCAGTGGCGTCGCGGTGAGCACGCCGGCACGCCGCAGCCAGAATCGCTGGCCGTGATATTCGTCCGTGACCGGAACGAACCGGCGCAGCAGGCTCACCGCGCGGTTCTTGCCGGGGTCCATCTCGACGCCGTCGTCCCGCACCATCTTCACGGCGGTGTAGATCAGGAAGGCACCGAACAGGTAGATGACAAAGCTGAACCGGTCGAGTAGCGCGATGCCGGCGGCGATGAACAGAAATCGCAGCACCAGGGCGCCGAGCACGCCGTAGAACAACACCCGGTGCTGGTAGGCCCGGGGCACCCGGAAGTACGAGAAGATCAGCGCGAAGACGAACAGGTTGTCGACGGACAGGCTCTTTTCGAGCAGGTACGCCGCGGTGTACTCACCGGCGGCGCCCGGCCCCTGCCAGGCCCAGATCACGCCGGCGAAGCCGAGGCCGAGGGTGACCCACAGCACGCTCCACGCGGCGGCCTCACGGAAGCCGATCACGTGGGCACGCCGGTGGGCGAGCAGGTCGACGGTCAACAGGGCGAGCAGAACGCCGACGAAGGCGGCCCAGGCCCAGAAGGGCACATGCACGGATGTCTCCAGTAACTTCGGGTCGTCTGGCGGTGCGGACGAGCGGTCGGGGCGGCGGATGTCGCCCCGAGCGGCCGGGCTCCGTTGCCTGCGGCCGGTCGGGGCACGGGGGGTCGTCGCGTCGCCGGGAGCCGTGGGTCCGGACGGCGGCGGCGCACAAGTCTCAGTTGTCGATCGGGTAACTGGGTTTTTCGGATGTCACTGGCCTGAGGGGCAGGGGCATGAGGGGCAGAGGGATGAGGGGTTGGCGCGGGCCGCGTGACGGCCGGTCCGCGCCAACCCGTGGATCAGCGCCAGAAGCTGCCGGGGCGCATCGGGCCTGCTCCGCCGCCGCGCAGGGGCGCCGTCTCGATCGCCTGGCTCAGTTCGACCGGGCCGACGGTGCCGACCATCCGCACCCCGCCGTCACCGGTGGGTTCGACCACGACGACGCAGCCGGCGGCCGGCCGCTCGACGAGCCGCCCGGGCAACTCCGCCAGCGGGTCCTGCGGCGCGGCCGTGGCGACCATGGACAGCGGGACGAGCACCCGGTTCACCCGGGCCAGGCCGCGGTCGTCCATCGGCACGGCCGCGAGATCACGCAGCAGCGCCACGCCCGCGAGGGAACCGTCGAAGTCGGCAACACCGAAGACGGCCTGGCGGGACGGCAGCACCACGTCCCGCAGCGCGTCGTCCACCGTCGACCAAGAGGACAACGCGGGCGGCGCGGGCGCCATCACGTCGCGGGCGGCGAGACCGGCGAGCGCGGCCTGCGTGCGCTGCTGGGACTGGGCGAGCCGGGAGGCGCCGAGGGCCAGCCAGCCGAGCAGGGCCGCCCACAGGGCGACGAACCCGACGACGAACACCCCGGCGGCACCGATGAGGATCAGCGCCCAACCACTGGCGACGCCCGCCCGGGCCACCGCCCGTTCGGCGCGCTCCCGGCTGCCGGTGCGGCGCAGCACCCGGTCGGCGATCAGCCGGCCACCGGCGCTGCGAGGGCTCGGCAGCGCGTCGACGGCCGTGACGAGCAGGGCGAACGTGCCGACCCAGAGCGCCACCTGGCCGGCGAGGGCCAGGGTTCCGCCGGGGCTGAGCGCTCCGAGCGTGACCAGCACGGCACCGGCGAGGGCAGTGACGGCGAGGCCCGCGCGGGCCATCCCCGCCTCGGCCCGCACCGCCTCGGCCCCGGCCACGTCGCCGTCGGCGGTGGTGCCGGCGCCGAAACCCGTGGATCGGCCCGCTGGCGGGGGTGGGACCAGGTCGACGCCGGCGGCGAGACCGCGGATCTCCTGGTCGTGGGACGGCGCCGACGAGCCGCCGGCGCGGGCGCCGGCGGGGCGGTCGAGGGTCGCCGAGCCGGCACCGCCCGCCCGCGACCAGCCCGCCATCCGCTCACCCGCGGCGACGGACAGCCGGCTGCCGAAGGCGCCGAGGGTGATGCCGACGACCGTCAGCCCGGCGCGGCGCGCCGCCCGGGCCCGCATCAGATCGGCACCGACCAGGATGAGGGCGAGCAGCCCGGCCCCGATCAGCCCGCCGCTGAGGTAGGCGAAGCCGGGACGGTCCGGGACGGTGGCCGGCAGCGTGAGCGCGCCGAGCAGGACGGTGACGACCGCTACCGAGACGGCGAATCCCGGACGCACCGCGATCGGCGGGATCCCTCCCCGTCTGGTGGCGTCATCGGTGGTCATGTCCGCTCAGACTCCTTTCCGGATGGACCCGGGCGGCGTTCGCGTCCGGGCTCCTGAACATCTCAACGACTAGCCTGCCCGTCGAAGTCCCGGCAGACACCGCATGGAGTGCGCGAGTTCCTCTATGATCCCGTTGCCGAACCTCGGCAAGGACGGGCGGGAGGCGTAGAGGTGGACGAAGCGGACAAAGCGGCTGAACTTCTCCTGGTCGACGACGACATCCCGGCCGGCCTGCCCGGGACGAGCCTCACCCGGCTGCCGCGCGCGGCCGTGCTCGCCGCGGCCGACTCCCGGCTGCACGCCGGCCTGCTCGGCGACTACCTCGACCTGCTGGCCGTCGCGGCGGACACCGGCAGGCGCCTGACCCGGACCGAGCTCGAGGCGTTCCGCGGCCTCGGCCAGGCGGCGGCGGAGTCCGGGGCGTCCCTGCGGGCGCTGGTCGACCTCTACCTGTCGGCGACCTGGCGGATCTGGCCGTCGCTGCCCGCAGTGCGGGCGGCCGACCGGGCGGCCCGCACCGCGCGGGAGGCGAGCCACGCCACCGACGGCCTGGCCGACGAGGAGCTGCTCGCCGACCCGGCGTCGCGGCTCGCGGACGTGATGCGGTCGGCCGGCGAGACCGTCGACGCGGTGTCCCGGACCCGGGCGGCCGCCTCCGCCGTGCTGCGGGCCAGCGACGACGCGGTCGCCGCCGTCTGCGAGGGCTACGAGGCGGCCCGCACCGCGCGGGCCCGTTCCGAGGAGGCCCTGCGCCGCGAGCTCATCGACGATCTGCTCACCGGCACGTCCGCGGTCGGTCAGCTGCTGGAGCGGGCCGGGGCGTTCGGCCTGCGGCTGGAGGCGCCGCACACGGTCCTCGTCGTCGGCGGCAACCGGCGTTTCCTCGACGGCCGGGCGCTGACCCGCGCGGCCGAGACCATCCTGAGTGGCGAGGGCGGCGGCGGCGAGCCGCTCGTGGCGACCCGGGACGGCCTGCTCGTCGCGGTGATCGCCGCGGCGCGGCCGCTCACCGGCACCGCCGACGCTCCCGACGCCGTTCCCGACCCCTCGAACAGCTTGGAGATGCCGAAATCGGTCACCTTGAGGGTGCCGTCACCCGCGAACAGGATGTTGTCGGCCTTGATGTCGCGGTGCAGCACCTTGTGGCCGTGCGCGTGCTCG